>DUZF01000049.1 GCA_013349665.1 Rhodospirillaceae bacterium
CAATGTGATCGCCCGCGAACGCCGCGGCGATTACCTGGGGGCGACGGTTCAGGTGATCCCTCATGTCACCGACGCCATCAAGGAGTTCATCCGTTCGGACATCGCCGACGAGGACTTCGTACTCTGTGAAATCGGCGGCACCGTCGGCGATATCGAAAGCCTGCCGTTTCTCGAGGCGATCCGCCAGCTGGGCAACGAACTGGGGCGCGAAAGCACGATGTTCGTGCATCTGACGCTGCTGCCCTATATTCCCTCGGCCGGCGAGTTGAAGACCAAGCCGACCCAGCATTCGGTCAAGGAACTGCTGTCGGTGGGGATCCAGCCCGACATGCTGATGTGTCGGGCCGACCGCGAAATTCCCGTCACCGAACGGCGCAAGATCGCCCTGTTCTGCAATGTCCGCGAAGAAGCGGTGATCGCCGCCCTGGACGTCGACACCATCTATCAGGTGCCGGTCAGCTATCACGAACAGGGCCTGGACCATCAGGTGTGCAAGCATTTCGGCCTTGCCGACGCGCCGCCGCCCAATCTCGACCGCTGGAAGCGCATCGTGTCGCGCATCCGCCGACCGGAAGGCGAGGTCACCATTGCCGTGGTCGGTAAATACACCAGCCTGCTGGACAGCTACAAATCCCTGGCCGAGGCCCTGCATCACGGCGGCATCGCCAACAACGCCAAGGTCAATCTGCGCTGGATCGACAGCCAGATCTTTGAAACCGAGGGCGCTCTCCTCGACCTCGAGGACGTGCATGCCATCCTGGTGCCGGGCGGCTTCGGCGAACGCGGCGCCTCGGGCAAGATCGCCGCCGTCCGCTTCGCCCGCGAGCGCAAGGTGCCCTATTTCGGCATCTGCTTCGGCATGCAGATGGCGGTGATCGAGGCGGCCCGCAACCTGGCCGGCCTGACCAAGGCCAATTCCACCGAATTCGGTCCCTGCGACGAACCGGTGGTCGGCCTGATGACCGAATGGCTGCGGGGCAATATGCGGGTCCAGCGCAATGCCGGGGGCGATCTCGGCGGCACCATGCGTCTGGGGGCCTATGACTGCCAGCTGGTCAATGGCACCATGGCGGCGGAGATCTACGGCAATACCATGATCAGCGAACGCCATCGCCACCGCTACGAGGTCAATATCAATTACCGCGAACAGCTGGAGGCCACCGGGCTGGTGTTTTCCGGCCTGTCGCCCGACGGCGTGCTGCCGGAGATCGTCGAACGCGGTGACCACCCGTGGTTCATCGGCGTGCAATTCCACCCCGAGCTGAAATCGAAACCCTTCGATCCGCATCCGCTGTTCACCTCCTTCGTGCAGGCGGCACTGCATCAGTCGCGTCTGGTCTGAGGCGATGACGGCTCCCCGCCATGTCGCCATCGGCTCGGTCACCCTCGGCAACGACCTGCCGCTGGTGCTGATCGCCGGTCCCTGCCAGATGGAAAGCCGTGCTCATGCCCTCGACACCGCCGCCCAGTTGAAGGCGATGTGCGACGCCGTCGGCATGGCGCTGATCTACAAGACCTCCTTCGACAAGGCCAACCGCACCAGTGTCGACGGCCGCCGCGGCGTCGGTCTCGAGGCGGCGCTGCCGGTGTTTGCCGAGATCCGCGACAGCCTGGGCATCCCGGTGCTGACCGACGTCCATAGCGCCGAGCAATGCCCGCTGGTCGCCAAGGCGGTGGATGTGCTGCAGATCCCCGCCTTCCTCTGCCGCCAGACCGACCTGCTGCTGGCCGCCGGCGCCACCGGCCTGGCCATCAATGTGAAAAAGGGGCAGTTCCTGGCGCCCTGGGACATGGCCAATGTGGTGAAAAAAATCGAAAGCACCGGCAACCGGCGCATCATGCTGTGCGAGCGCGGCGCCAGCTTCGGCTACAACACCCTGGTCAGCGACATGCGCAGCCTGCCGATCATGGCCGCCACCGGATGCCCGGTGGTGTTCGATGCCACCCATTCGACACAGCAGCCCGGCGGTCAGGGCAGCAGCTCCGGCGGCCAGCGGGAATTCGCCCCCGTCCTGGCCCGCGCCGCGGTGGCCGTCGGCGTCGCCGCGGTCTTCGCCGAGGCCCATGAGGATCCCGACAACGCGCCCAGCGACGGGGCGACCATGCTGCCGCTCAAGGACATGCCCCAATTCATTGCCACCCTGGCGGCCTTCGACAGGGTGGCGAAAAGCAGACTTTCCTGAAAGGAGACAGGCCGATGACCGCAATCAACGACATTCACGCCCGCGAAATTCTGGATTCGCGGGGCAATCCCACCATCGAGGTCGATGTCGTGCTGGAGACCGGCATCGTCGGTCGCGCCGCCGTGCCGTCGGGGGCCTCCACCGGCGCCCATGAGGCGGTGGAACTGCGCGACGGCGACAAGGGGCGCTATGGCGGCAAAGGGGTGCTGAACGCCGTCGAATCGGTAAACGGCGAGATCTTCGACGCCCTGGCCGGCATGGATGCCGAGGAACAGCTGGTCCTCGACCGCACGATGATCGATCTCGACGGCACGCCCAACAAGGCGCGCCTTGGCGCCAACGCCATTCTCGGCGTGTCGCTGGCGACGGCCAAGGCGGCCGCCCAGGAATCGGGGCTGGCACTGTATCGCTATGTCGGCGGGGCCTCGGCGCATATCCTGCCGGTGCCGATGATGAATATCATCAATGGTGGGGCGCATGCCGACAATCCCATCGATATCCAGGAATTCATGATCATGCCGCTGGCGGCGCCCACCGTCGCCGATGCCGTGCGCATGGGGGCGGAAGTGTTCCACGCCCTGAAGAAGGCGTTGAAGGACGCCGGCCACAACACCAATGTCGGCGACGAGGGCGGCTTCGCCCCCAATCTGAAAAGCGCCGATCATGCCCTCGATTTCGTGCTGAAGGCCATTGAGCAGGCCGGCTTCAAGGCCGGTGAGGAGGTGGCGCTGGCGCTTGACGCGGCGTCGTCGGAGTTCTTCAAGGACGGCAAATATGTCCTGGCCGGCGAGAAGAAGACGCTGGATTCCAAAGGCATGGCGAAGTACTACGCCCGCCTGGTGGCCAATTACCCGATCGTCTCCATCGAGGACGGCATGGCCGAGGACGATCTCGAAGGCTGGAAGATCCTCACCGAGACCCTGGGCGGCAAAATCCAGCTGGTGGGTGACGACCTGTTCGTTACCAATCCCGAGCGGCTGGCCATGGGCATCGAGAAAGGCCTGGCCAATTCCATCCTGGTCAAGGTCAACCAGATCGGCACCCTGTCGGAAACCCTCGAGGCGGTCGACATGGCGCATCGCGCCGGCTACACCGCGGTGCTGTCGCATCGCTCGGGCGAGACCGAGGATTCCACCATCGCCGATCTGGCGGTGGCCACCAATGCCGGACAGATCAAGACTGGCTCGCTGTCCCGTTCGGACCGCCTGGCCAAGTACAACCAGCTGATCCGCATCGAAGAGGAATTGGGGCCGGTGGCCCAATACGCCGGCCGTTCGATCCTGCGCCGCCGCTAAATCGCTGAGAGCCCCTTCCCCTCGAAGGGAAGGGGCTGTCTATCCCGGAGATTGCCTTCCGTGCGGGGGCTGTAACAGGCCTTGCCGTTGACGCTGGGCTGAAATACACTTTATAAGAGTTATTATTATAAAGATAACCCGTAAAAATATTTTTAGCGGCGGATTCACAGACCATGGACATGGACGCTTATCCCAAGTGTTTGACGCAGGAATCGTGGCAAGGACAGAGGTCCAAGGAGTTGCGGGACCTCATGGCGGAAAGAAAGTTTTTGCGGACTCTTGCCGTCCTGGAAAAAAAATACGCAACAATATGCCGCGAGGCTAAAGTTGAAATTAACGATCTCGAAGATTTTGAAGACATTTTTGATTATTATTACGAAGAAATGAGCGGCGACATTCAGGATTTTTTAAAAAATATTAAAATTGTGAATAAGGATGTTGAGTATTTTTTGTCAATACAAAAACACAATAATGAAATAAAAAGATATATAGAAGGAGTGAAGATTGAAATTGTCAAATTTTCTTCGTACATAAGCAGGTCATATAATTCATATGCGGAATCAATAAAGGAAAGTATTGATAATCTACATAAAATATATTTATGCGTGTCCAGTTGCAATTCGTCTTCTGGGCAATTCAAGGCAGCGCTGCATGATCTCAACTTGAATCCTGGTGATGAGAATTTGCGCAATGCATTGAAGCTTGGCGATGAGTACATGAAGCATGTTTATGATTTGTATTGGCATGTCAGGCGAAGAGAGACGGGTTTAGACAAGATTATTTCAAAATATTTATCTGGTGTTCTTAGAGAAGATCGCGTGGGTTATTGGGTGGATCCGTTCGAGAGTTATTCAAGGGCCCGTTATGGTTGGTGGCTGGGGCAGATTGCGGAAGTCAAAGCGGCGCAGTCCCGACAGGGAAGACTTGTGCAAGACGAAGAGGTCATCAGCAGATTTTCGCAGCAGGCCCTCAGATCGGCGTTCGTCCTTGATGCAATGGAAGTGAAAAGTCAAAAAGCTCTTGTAGACATCAAGCATACTTTGGGTGGTCGTGCCTGAATCGCTCCAAGGCGGGCGGGAGTCTTCCCGGCCAACCGCCGACCCGTCATCGAATCCCGGCGCAGGACCGCAGAATCAAGGCGGTTGTTCGCAGAATCCCTGCGGCTTTCCGAGGGTGGCGAGGACTATCCGCTGATTGCAAGTATATCTGAAATGGGGTGATGACCTCATAGTCATGTCTCTGTCGAATTTGCCGAGCATATTGTTTTCGGCGCATTAATTATTAAGTGAAGTACAATTATTTATGAATGTATCTTCTAATTTATCTGTTGACGGGTGGAATCGGTCTGTGATTCTATCCTGAACATGATGATCCTGACTGAAATACGTCGCCGCGCGCGTCATGTTGTCGGACCCTTCCTGGGTCTGACCGCGGTGGTTTATTTCGCCTATCATACCGTGCAGGGTGATCGCGGCCTGTTGGCCTGGTGGCGCCTGAACCAGGAGATCAAGCAGGCCGAGGAAAGTCTGGCCGAGGTGGAAAGCGAACGCGACCGCCTGGATCACCGGGTGCGTCTGCTGCGTCCGGATCACCTGGACCCGGACATGCTGGATGAACGGGCGCGCCTGATGCTCAATCTCGGCCGCGACAACGAAGTGATTATTCTTCGTCCTCGTCAGTAGCGCTCCGCCGGCCTTGCGGTCGCCCCCCTGGATGAACCTTGGTGGCACCGGCCTGAAGCGCCGGTGAGCCTTTGCCACGAGCGGGGTCGCCCGTGCCACTAAGGTTTGTGTTTCTTTCAACTCCCCCTCTGTTGATATTACACCGCGATGCCTATCTCCTAAGTTGGGGAGGGCTGGTGACGCATTGCCGCAGGCAGAATTAACCAAATTCCTGTTAATCTGCGAAATGATATTCTAAAACAAGGTATTAAAACGAATTTGCGAAAAAGCGGTTTTGCGGTTACCAATTTGGACGACATCGCCAATGCCGAAGCGGGAGGAAATCACCATGGCCATCACCAAGCGTAAAACGCGGGCGGCGGGGTCCGCCGTCGATCCGGGCGAAATGCTCTCGTTTTACAAGGACATGCTGCTGATCCGCCGCTTTGAGGAAAAGGCCGGCCAGCTTTACGGGATGGGGCTGATCAACGGCTTTTGCCATCTCTATATCGGCCAGGAGGCGGTGGTGGTCGGCATGCAGGCGACCATCAGCAATCAGCGCGATTCGGTGATCACCAGCTATCGCGACCACGGCCATATGCTGGCCTGCGGCATGGATGCGAAAGGCGTCATGGCCGAGCTGACGGGGCGCATCGGCGGTTATTCCAAGGGCAAGGGCGGCTCGATGCATATGTTCAGCCGGGAAAAGCGGTTCTACGGCGGTCACGGCATCGTCGGCGCCCAGGTGCCGCTGGGCACCGGCCTCGCCTTCGCCCATAAATACCGCGAGGACGGCGGGGTTTGTCTTTGTTACCTGGGCGACGGCGCGGTCAATCAGGGACAGGTCTACGAATCCTTCAACATGGCGTCGCTGTGGCAGCTGCCGGTGATCTACGTCATCGAGAACAACAGATACGCCATGGGCACCTCGATCGAACGCTCTTCGGCCGGAACCGAGCTGTTCCGCCGCGGCTCCGCCTACAAGATTCCCGGCCAGGCGGTGGACGGCATGGATGTGCTGGCGGTCAAGGCGGCCGGCGAGCAGGCGGTGGCCCATGCGCGCGCCGGCCAGGGGCCGACCATCCTGGAGATGAAGACCTATCGCTATCGCGGCCATTCGATGTCCGATCCGGCCAAGTACCGGACCAAGGAAGAGGTGGCGAAGATGCGCGAACAACACGATCCCATCGACCAGCTGCGCCGTCGCCTGCTGGACGGGGGGCTGATCACCGAAGACGGGCTGAAGGATATCGATCGCGACGTGAAAGCGGTGGTTACCGAGGCCGCCGACTTTTCGCAGACCAGTCCCGAGCCCGATGCCTCGGAACTGATGACCGACATCCTGATCGACGCCTGAGGGGGATCCGCCGATGCCTATTAAAATTCTGATGCCCGCCCTGTCGCCGACCATGACCGAGGGCAAGCTCGCCCGTTGGCTGAAGGGCGAGGGGGACCAGATCAAGTCCGGCGACATCATCGCCGAGATCGAGACCGACAAGGCGACCATGGAAATGGAAGCGGTGGACGAAGGGACGCTGGGCCGCATCCTGGTGCCGGGCGGCAGCGAAGGGGTGGCGGTCAATACGCCCATCGCCCTGCTGCTGGAAGACGGCGAGGGACGCGACGCCCTGTCGGCCAGTGCCCCGGCCCCGGCTCCGGCGCCGGTGGCGCAACAGCCGGTGGCGGCGCCGAAGCCGGTGGTGGCGGCGTCCCCGGCGGCGATCGAGAAGACCTATGACAAGACCCGGCGGATGACGGTGCGGGAAGCCCTGCGCGACGCCATGGCCGAGGAAATGCGCCGCGACGGCGATGTCTTCCTGATGGGCGAGGAGGTCGGCCAGTACCAGGGCGCCTACAAGGTCAGCCAGGGGCTGCTGGACGAGTTCGGCCCCAAGCGGGTGATCGACACGCCGATCACCGAGATGGGCTTCGCCGGCCTCGGCGCCGGCGCCGCCTATGCCGGTCTGAAACCGATCGTCGAGTTCATGACCTTCAATTTCGCCATGCAGGCCGTCGACCACATCATCAATTCCTCGGCCAAGACCCTGTATATGGGCGGCGGGCAGCTGCCGTCCTCCATCGTCTTCCGCGGTCCCAACGGCGCCGCCTCGCGGGTCGGCGCCCAGCATTCGCAATGCTATGCCTCGTGGTATGCCCATATTCCCGGCCTCAAGGTGGTGGCACCCTATTCGGCGGCCGATGCCAAGGGCCTGATGAAGGCGGCGATCCGCGATCCCAATCCGGTGATCGTGCTGGAAAACGAGCTGATGTACGGCCAGAGCTTCGAGGTGCCCGATGATCCGGAGTTCATCCTCCCCATCGGCAAGGCGAAGATCGAACGCGCCGGCAGCCGGGTCACTGTCACCGCCTTTTCGCGGATGGTCGGCATGGCGTTGGAAGCCGCCGAGATCCTGGCCAAGGATGGCATCGACGTCGAGGTGATCAACCTGCGCAGCCTGCGGCCGCTGGATGTCGAAACCCTGGTTGCCTCGGTGAAGAAGACCAACCGCATGGTCACCCTCGAGGAAGGCTGGGCCGCCGCCGGGATCGGCGCCGAGATCGCCGCCCTGATGCAGGAGCATGCCTTCGACTGGCTGGACGCGCCGGTCACCAGGGTCTGCGGCAAGGATGTGCCGATGCCCTATGCCGCCTGTCTGGAAAAGCTGGCGCTACCGCAGGTGGACGACATCGTCGCCGCCGTCAAAGCCGTCTGCTACGCCTGAGGGGGGATCAAACGATGCCTATCCAAATCCTGATGCCCGCCCTGTCGCCGACCATGAGCGAGGGCAACCTAGCCCGCTGGCTGAAAAAAGAAGGCGACCCGGTGAAATCCGGCGACATCCTGGCCGAGATCGAAACCGACAAGGCGACCATGGAGTTCGAGGCTACCGACGAAGGGACGCTGGGCAAGATCCTGGTGCCCGACGGCAGCCAGGGGGTGAAGGTCAACCAGCCCATCGCCCTGCTGCTGGAGGAGGGCGAGGACGCCGCCTCGCTGGCGGCTCCGCTGGCCGCCAAGGCGGCCCTGGCACCGGCCGCGCCGGCTGTGGCGGCGTCCGCCGCTGCTCCGCCGGTCGTCCCGCCGGCGGTATCCGCCGGTGACCGCGTCTTCGCCAGTCCGCTGGCCCGGCGCCTGGCCCGCGAGGCCGGGGTCGACCTGACATCGGTGAAAGGCTCGGGGCCGCATGGCCGCATCGTCCGGGCCGATGTGGAAAAGGCCCCTTCGCCGCCGAAGGCGGCTTCGCCGACCCCAGGGGCGCCCGCGCCCAAGCCTGTGCCGGCTGTGCCGGACATCGGCCCGGCCTATACCGAGCAGCCGCTGTCGTCGATGCGCAAGGTGATCGCCAGGCGCCTCACCGAGGCCAAGCAGACGGTGCCGCATTTCTATCTGACCATCGACTGCCGCCTGGACAAGCTGATGGCGTTGCGTGCCGATCTCAACGGTCGCGGCGACGATTACAAGCTGTCGGTCAATGATTTCGTCATCCGCGCCGTCGCCCTGGCCCTGCGCAAGGTGCCGGCGGCCAATGCCTCCTTCACCGAAACGGCGATCCGCCTGTACAGCGAGGTTGACGTCTCGGTGGCGGTGGCCACCCCCAACGGGCTGATCACCCCGGTCATCAGGCATGCCGACCACAAGGGCCTGGCGGCCCTCTCCAACGAGATGAAGAGCCTGGCCGGCAAGGCCCGCGACGGCAAGCTGAAGCCCGAGGAATACCAGGGCGGCGGCTTCACCATTTCCAATCTGGGGATGTACGGCATCCGCGAATTCTCCGCCATCATCAACCCGCCGCAAGGCTGCATCCTGGCGGTGGGGGCGGGTGAGCAGCGGCCGGTGGTGGTGGACGGGGCGCTGGCGGTGGCCACCATGATGAGCTGCACCCTGTCGGTGGATCACCGCGTCGTCGACGGCGCCATCGGCGCCGAGTTCCTCGCCGCCTTCAAGAAATTGATCGAAGAACCGCTGACGATGCTGCTGTAAAGGGGCCTGAACCATGTCCGACAATACCTTCGACATTATCGTCATCGGCGGTGGTCCCGGCGGCTATGTCGCCGCCATCCGCGCCTCGCAGCTGGGGCTGAAGACCGCCGTGGTCGAGCGCGAGCATCTGGGCGGCATCTGCCTCAACTGGGGCTGCATTCCCACCAAGGCGCTGCTGCGCTCGGCCGAAGTCTACCGCAACATGCAACATGCCGGGTCCTACGGCCTGTCGGCGTCCGGCATCGGCTTTGACCTGGCCAAGGTGGTGGCTCGCTCGCGCGGCGTTTCGGCGCAGCTGCAGGCCGGCGTCAAGCATCTGCTGAAAAAGAACAAGGTCACCGTGTTCGAGGGCCAGGGCCGGCTGGCCGGCAAGGGCAAGGTGACGGTCGGCGACGGCAAGGCCCAGCTTTCGGGCAAGCATATCATCCTCGCCACCGGGGCGCGGGCCCGCAATCTGCCGGGACTGGAGGCCGACGGCAAGCTGGTGTGGTCCTACAAGGAAGCGATGGTGCCGGATGTCATGCCGAAGCGCCTGCTGGTCATCGGCTCGGGCGCCATCGGCATCGAGTTCGCCAGCTTTTACAATGCCCTGGGCAGCGATGTCACTGTCGTCGAGGTGATGGAGCGGGTGCTGCCGGTGGAGGACGAGGAGATCTCGGCCTTTGCCCGCAAGTCATTCGAGAAGCAGGGGATGAAGATCATCACCGGGGCTTCCGTCAAGAGTCTGGCCAAGGGCAAGGACGAGGTCACGGTGACCATCGAGGCGGCCGGCAAGACCCAGGAGGTGACGGTCGACCGGGTGATCTCGGCGGTGGGGATCGTCGGCAATGTGGAAAATCTCGGGCTGGAAAACACCAAGGTGGTGGTCGAAAAGACCCATGTGGTGGTCAATCAGTGGCTGGAAACCGGCGAACCCGGGGTCTATGCCATCGGCGATCTCGCCGGCGCCCCATGGCTGGCCCACAAGGCCAGCCATGAAGGGGTGATCTGCGTCGAAAAGATCGCCGGCCGCAACGACGTGCATCCGTTAAACATCCGCAACATTCCCGGTTGCACCTATTGCCATCCGCAGGTCGCCAGCGTCGGCCTGACCGAGGCCAAGGCCAAGGAGAAGGGCTATCAGGTCAAGGTCGGCCGCTTTCCCTTCATGGGCAACGGCAAGGCCATCGCCCTGGGCGAAACCGAAGGCATGGTCAAGACGGTGTTCGACGCCAAAACCGGCGAACTGCTGGGGGCCCATATGATCGGCGCCGAAGTCACCGAGCTGATCCAGGGCTATATGGTGGCCAAGACCCTGGAGACCACCGAGGTCGAACTGATGCACGCGGTCTTCCCGCATCCCACCCTGAGCGAGATGATGCATGAATCCGTCCTTGACGCCTACGGCCATGCTATTCATTTCTGACAGATGACAGCGCGTCACCCCGAAAAGGCCCATCGTCCGGATAATCCGTCGCCCCGTAAGCCGGACTGGATCCGCGTCAAGGCGCCGACCTCGGCCGAGGCGGCGGATATCCGCCGCCTGATGCGCGACAAGAACCTGCACACGGTCTGCGAGGAAGCGGCCTGCCCCAATATCGGCGAATGCTGGAAGCAGCGTCACGCCACCTTCATGATCCTCGGCGACACCTGTACCCGGGCCTGCGCCTTTTGCAACGTCAAGACCGGCCGTCCCGGCGCCGTCGATGCCGACGAACCGAGAAACCTGGCCGAATCGGTGGTGACCATGGGGCTGGCCCATGTGGTTATCACCTCGGTGGACCGCGACGATCTCGCCGATGGCGGGGCGGCGCAGTTCGTCGCCTGCATCGAGCAGTTGCGCGCCGTCGCCGCCGGTACCACGGTCGAGGTGCTGACGCCGGATTTCCGCGACAAGCCCGGCGCGGTGGACCGGGTGGCGGCGGCCCGCCCCGACGTCTTTAATCATAATCTGGAGACGGTGCCGCGCCTGTATCCGTCGATCCGGCCGGGGGCCCGCTATTTTTCGTCGCTGCGCCTTTTGCAGCGGGTCAAAGAAATCGATCCATTGATTTTCACAAAATCAGGTATCATGGTCGGGTTGGGGGAAGAGCGGCAGGAGATAGTTCAAATCATGGACGACCTTCGGGCGGCGGAGGTGGATTTTTTGACCATCGGTCAATATCTTCAACCGACGCCGAAACACGCCGCCGTGCAGCGCTTCGTCACACCCGGTGAATTCGACGAACTGGCCTTGCTGGCCCGCTCCCGCGGGTTCCTGTTGGTGCAGGCATCGCCGCTGACCAGATCTTCCCACCACGCCGACAAGGATTTTCTGGCGTTGCGCAGGGCGCGCGCCGACGCTGTGTCCGGCTGAGCATGCCGACTCACGCCGAGAAGCGGCACCTTCCTTTTTCGCCCGAGCGGCTTTACAACCTGGTCGCCGATATCGAGCGCTATCCCGACTTCCTGCCCTGGTGCATTGCCGCCAGGGTGCGGAATCGCGAGGGCAATGTGCTGATGGCCGATCTGGTGATCGGCTTCAAGATGATCCGCGAACGCTACACCTCGCGGGTTACCCTCGGCGACGGACGGATCGAGGTGGTCTACACCGAGGGGCCGTTCAAATATTTGAATAATCATTGGATTTTTACTCCGTCCGGGGACGGCGGCACCACCATCGAGTTCTATATCGATTTCGAGTTCCGCTCGAAGCTGTTGAAAGCGGTCATGGGGGCCCTGTTCAATGAAGCCGTCGGCCTGATGGTCGGGGCGTTCGAGCGGCGGGCGCGGCAACTCTATGGGACTGGTGGCCGTCTGGCCGGACATGCCGGATAGGCGAATGTTTGGCGCGACGCTGACATATCTGACGATGGATTGGCTCGACTGGGCTATGGCGGCGGCCGGCGCCATGGTCGGCCTTGTCTTCGCCGTCAAGGCCTTCGCCGGGCTCGACCTGCTTACGCCGCAATCCTCGCTGTCGGTCCTGCAGGCGGCGTTGTTATTATCCTTGCTGGCCTTCCTCGGTTGTTTTATTGCCGATCAGCACTGGCCGGTGCGGACCATGGTTTACCTGGTCAACGCCGTTTCATCGCAATTGGACGTCTCCATTCAGGGCATCAAGGGTTGCCTGCCGTCAAAATCCTTTACCGTCCTGACCTGGCGGGAAGATCCGCCGAAGCTGCTGATCTTCCGCGACCAAAAGATGGGCAGGGAAATCCATGTGCCCATCGGCCTCGGCAACTGGGTGGCCAACCCTTCGGACAGCAAGATTTCAGCGGATTTCGACGGCGGGCGCAGTCTGAACCAGAGCACGGTGATGGTCGACAACGAGTATCTGATCCGGGTGAATGTCGATATCGGCAGGGTCTATCGCCTGTTTTCCACAATGGCGATGGATCGGGTATATTCTCCCGATGGGGATGTCTCGCCGGTCTTCCTCTCTACCAGTTGCGGCCCGTCATCCGGTCGCAGCGTCGAAGCCCAGTGAGACGTGATCCGAAGAAAGAAGCTTTTATCGGGGGAAACAGATGCGGACGCGATTGGTCAGGGATGTCATCGAGGGGCAGAAAATCCTCTGCCTGGCGCCGACGGTCACGGTGAGTGAGGCCGCCAGGCGCATGAAAGAGCAAAAAGTCGGTTCGGCGATGGTGGTGGCCGACGGCCGCCTGGCCGGCATTTTCACCGAGCGCGACGCCCTCATGCGGGTCCTGGCGGCCGGGCTTGACGCCGGCGCCACGCCGCTGTCGGCGGTGATGACCGCCGAACTGGTCACCATCGACCAGCAGGCCACCCTGATGGAGGCGCTCAGACTGATGCATGACGGCGGATTCCGTCATGTTCCGGTGGTCGATGCCGGCCGGCCGGTGGGCATAGTGTCGATCCGCGACGCCCTGGGCGAGGAATTGATCCGTTTCAACCGGGAAGTCGCCGAGCGGCAGGAACTCGCCGAAAGGCTGGGCTGAGGGTGCCGGATCTGCTTGCCCGCGGCGTGCTGATGTGTCCGGTCAGCGGCCTGCCGCTGCGCCCGGCGCCGGGCGGCGGGGCGGTGGAGACGGCCGACGGCGCCTGGCGTTACCCGGTCAACGAGCGGGGTGTGCCGATCCTGGTGCGCGATTGGCAGAGCTTTCAGGACTATGTCAAATCCAACCCGTCGATGACCGAGGAATACGGTGCCTACGGCGCCGCGGCGCCGCCCGCCCGCTTCTGGCACCACCACCGCTGGTTCGGCGACGACGACCGCCGGACGGCGGCCAGCCGCCGGGCCTCGGACCAGGTGCTGGCGCTGTGCGACGATCCGGCCAGGCTGGTGCTGGGCGTCGGCGGCGGGCCGACCCGGGTGCATCCGGCGATCATCAACCTTAATATCGACGGCTTCGCCAATGTCGATGTGGTGGGAGACGCCTGCCGGCTGCCGTTTCTCGACGGCAGCGTCGATGCCGTCCATTGCGAGGCGGTTCTTGAACATATCGCCGACCCGCGGGCGGCGGCGGCCGAGATGCGCCGGGTAATGAAGCCCGGTGCCCTTGGCTTCATCTGCACGCCGTTCCTGCAGCCGTTTCACGGCTATCCCCATCACTACCAGAATTTCACCCATCTCGGGCATCGGCATCTGCTGGAGGCGCAAGGCTTCGACATCGTCGACTGCGGCGTGGCGGTGGGGCCGGGCTGGACCATTGCGCAGATGGTCGATCTCTACATCAATACCTACAGCCGCCCGCTGGCCCGCCGGCTGCTGGCGCCGCTATGGCATCTGTTCGCCAATCTGGTGATCAAGCCGCGCGACGAGCGGCTGGCCGAACATGACAAGGCCTATCTGCTGGCCTCGACCACCTATGTTCTGGTGCGTCGGTAAGGCTCCCCGCCGGTCGGCGGGGAGCCACCGTTCTCAGTGCGCCGCGGGAGCGTCGGAGCCGACCCCCGTCTGTGCCCGCACATACTGGTCTTCATAGGCGGCGATCTCGGCCTTGGCGGCCGCGCTGCCGTCGGTCTTGGACAGCACATAGGCCAGGATGAAGGCCACCGGCATGGCGAACAGCGCCGGCTGGGTGTAGGGGAACAGGGCGGCCTTGTTGCCCAGCACGTCCACCCACACCGACTTGGAAAAGACCACGAACAGCACCGCCGAGATCAGTCCGCCATAGCCGCCGGCCAGGGCGCCCCGGGTAGTCAGGCCCTTCCAATACATCGAGAGGATCAGGACCGGGAAGTTGCCGGCGGCGGCGACGCCGAACGCCAGCCCGACCATGAAGGCGATGTTCATCTTCTCGAAGGCGATGCCGAGGATGATCGCCACCAGCCCCAGGCCCAGGGTGGCCATCTTGGAGACGCGGATCTCGTCGGTTTCGCTGGCCGTTCCCTTCATGATCACCCGGGCATAGATGTCATGGGAGATGGCCGAGGCACCGGCCAGGGTCAACCCGGACACCACCGCCAGGATGGTGGCGAAGGCCACCGCCGCCAGGAAGCCCAGCAGCATATTGCCGCCCACCGCCTTGGCCAGGTGCATGGCCACCATGTTGCCGCCGCCGATCAGCTTGCCGCCGATGGTGCCGCCCTCGAAGAAGGCCGGGGTCTGGCCGACGATGAGGATGGCGCACAGGCCCATGATGAAGATGACGTTGAAGAAGTAGCCGACAAATCCCGAGGCGTAGAGGACCGAACGGCGCGCCTCGGCGGCGTTGGACACGGTGAAGAAACGCATCAGGATATGCGGCAGGCCGGCGGTCCCGAACATCAGGCCGAGGCCGAGGGAGATGGCGGTTACCGGGTCGGCCAGCAGGCTGCCGGGATACATCATCTTGGGACCCAGCTTGTGCACCGCCGTCGCCCGTTCCAGCAGGGTTTGATAGGAGAAGCCGAACTCCTTGAAGGCCAGCAGCATGCAGATGGTGCCGCCGAGCAGCAGCATGCCGGCTTTGATGATCTGCACCCAGGTGGTGGCGACCATGCCGCCGAAGGTGACATAGACGACCATCAGGATGCCGACCACGAAGATGGCGATGTTGTAATCAAGGCCGAACAGCAGCTTGATCAGCTGACCGGCGCCGACCATCTGGGCGATCAGGTAGAAACACACCACCGTCAGCGAGGACAGGGCCGCCATGGTGCGGACCTTGCTCTGGTCGAGGCGGTAGGCGGTGATGTCCGAGAAGGTGTAGCGGCCGAGATTGCGCAGGCGCTCGCTCATCAGGAACAGGATCATCGGCCAGCCGGCGAAGAAGGCCAGCATATAGACATAGCCATCGAAGCCCTGGGCGTAGACCATGGCGCTGAGGCCCAGCAGCGTGGCGGCCGACATATAGTCGCCGGCGATGGCCAGGCCGTTTTGCAGGCCGGTGATGCCGCCGCCGGCGGTATAGAAGTCGGCGGCGGATTTGGTCCGGTTGGCGGCCCAGTAGGTGATGCCCATGGTCAGCGCGACGAAGATCACGAACATGATGATGGCATGCCAGTTGGTGGCCTGCATGTCGGTGGCTTCGATTGTCGGGGTGGCGAAGGCGCTGCTGCTGATCAACCAGAAGAAGAGCGCGGAAAACAGGCGGCTCATGATTTCTTTCCTTTCAGCGCGCTTCTGACGATCTGATTGGTCAGGTCATCGTATTGACTGTTGGCGGTGTGCACATAGAACGCCGTCATCAGCCAGAAGAAGACGAACATGAACATTTCGGCGGCGACGCCGACGGTCATCATCGATCCTTCGGCGATCGGTTGGCCGAGCGAGGCGGGCGCGAACGCCACCGCCATCACGAAGCCGTAGAACAGCACCAATGAAATGATGGTCAGGGTCCAGGCGAACCGCCCGCGACGGGTGACCAGTTCGTGAAATGTCGGATTGTTTCGGATCTGCTCGTATAATTCGCTACTCATGGAACTCCCCTTTTTTGTTCCGTGAGGCGAGACAATGAGGATGCCTGCTGCCCTTTGTTTCGAGCCGCGAATTCTGGCTTTCCCCACTGCAGGACCGTCCCCACGGTCCCGCTTGCTCCCCCCCGATAAAGTCCATTCTGCTCTTGTTGATTACTTACCCTACGCTACATTGGCATAGGTTTAAACAACGATCCTTTCCATCAGCAGATCCAGCGCGGCAATGACCGCGGCCTCGCGCACCTGATCGCGATTGCCCGGCAGCAACAGGCGGCGGTGCAAGGTGTTCCGGCCCCTGGCGGCGGCGGCGATATGCACGGTGCCGACCGGTTTTTCGGGCGAACCGCCGGTCGGGCCGGCGATGCCGGTGATGGCCAGGGCGGCGCCTGCGGCGGAATTGGCCAGGGCGCCTTCCGCCATGGCCCGTGCCACCGCCTCGCTGACGGCGCCGGCTTCGGCGATGAGCGCCGCCGGCACTGTCAGAAGTTCGGTTTTGGCCGCGTTGGAATAGGTAACGAAGCCGCGCTCGACGAAAGCCGAACTGCCGGACAGCGAGGTAAGCGCCGCCGCCACCAGCCCGCCGGTGCAGGATTCGGCCAGTGCCAGGCTGACTTCGGCGGCGGTGCAGGCGTCCATGACCTGGCGCGCTTTCGCCAGCAGCGGCGCGGGCAGGGTCATATCGGCCACCACAGGCGAAGCAGGGCCAGCACCGCCAGTCCGTAGAGGCCGGCCAGCAGGTCGTCCAGCATGATCCCCAGCCCTCCCTTGAGCTGCCGGTCGGCCCAGCTGACCGGCCAGGGCTTGACGATGTCGAACAGGCGGAACAGGACGAAGCCCAGGGCATAGCCGGCCAGACCCGGCGGCACCATGGTCAGCACCAGCCATTGGCCGGCCACCTCGTCGATCACCACCGGGCCGGGGTCGCCGTCGCCGCTCGCTTTGGCATAGCGTTCGGCGGCCCACCAGCCGACCACCGACACCAGCGCCACCGCCGCCGCCAGCAGGCCGCCGCCGCCGGCTTCGCTGATGGCCCAGGCGAAGGGCAGGGCGGCCAGCGATCCCCAGGTGCCGGGCGCCTTGGGCAGCAGCCCGGCGCCGAACCAGGTGGCGAGCCAGATGGCGGGATGGCGAAAAGGCAATGGGGTGCGCGTCAACATCGGCGCAGCCTGCCAAGGACGGGGGAGCCCCGCAAGAGCATTCGCCAATCCTCCGTCGCAGGCCCAGGTCTTTTGGTCATGATCATGGCCGCGCGGCTCAGTCTTTCGATGGTGCTGGTGGTTCTTTTGCCGCTGTCCGCGTCGGCCGCTTCGCCGACCGGTCGGCCATTG
The DNA here is from genome assembly GCA_013349665.1 of Rhodospirillaceae bacterium. GTDB lineage: Bacteria > Pseudomonadota > Alphaproteobacteria > Rhodospirillales > Magnetospirillaceae > DUZF01. The sequence goes on from DUZF01000049.1 coordinate 17,275, forward strand.
CCGATGCTGTGGGTGACCAGCGGTTTCGGCT
>DUZF01000050.1 GCA_013349665.1 Rhodospirillaceae bacterium
CCGACCAGCGGAATCACCTGGAAGCCGGTGATGGTCACATAGTCGTCCAGCCGCCCGAGGATCTTCACCCGCCGCCGGTCGAGGCCGATTTCCTCCTCGCATTCGCGCAAGGCCGCGGCCGCGGCGTCGGCGTCCTGGTCCTCGATGCGGCCGCCGGGAAAGCTGATCTGCCCGGCATGGTTGGCCAGATGGCCGGTGCGCTGGGTCAACAGGATGGTGATGCCGTCGGCATGGCGCACCAGCGGCACCAGGACCGCCGCCGGGACCAGCGGCGACGGCGAGCGGCTGTCCTCGGCATGGGCGCTGTCGGACGTCGACAGGCGGCGCGATGTCGCCATGTCCGAACGGTCGCGCCGGCCAAGGCCGGCAACGAGCAGACGGGCGATGTCGTCATCGCTCAGATCAGGTCGTCCAGACGTCCCAGGGGAAAGAAGATGCCGCTGCTCCATACGCCGTATAGCCGTTCCTCGCCGACCGTTTCTTCTACGCCCAATGCCACCAGTTCATAATAGACCGAACGGGTGAGGCGGGCCTCAATGGCCGCCCGTACCAAAAGATAGGGTGGTGTATCGCTCCCGCCATGGGTGGCTCGCAGCGGGTGTTGTTCATCCAAGGTTACCATCTCGTCGACATTGGTGCGAAAGCTGAATACCGAGTCGCGCCCGGATCCGTTGACGAACAGCTCGACGGCGAGAAACGGCACGTCGTCGACCTCGATCTCGGCCTCCTCGGCGGGGGTGATCAGCCAGTAGGATCCGTCCGGGCGCCGTTCCAGGGTCGAGGCGAACAGGCACACCATGTCTTTGCGGGGGATCGGCGTGCCGTGGTAGAACCACTTGCCGTCACGGGCGATCCGCATGTCGATGCGTCCGCAATTGATCCGTCCGCGGCCGGGCACCGATGCCTCGACGTCATTGACGGCCGGAGGGCTCTTCATGCTACGACCCTGCCACTGGCAAGCCGCGGAGTAAAAAAAGTGAACACCATTCCCTCGCCTGACCCCGCCGCTGAAGCCGCTCTGTCGTCGAAGGTGGTGGGTGACGTGGAACGGCTCAATGAGCGCCTGGGCGAGGCCAAAAAGGTGATAAGTCGGATCATTTTCGGCCAAACCAAAGTCATAGACGAAACTCTTATCACGCTGCTCGCCGGTGGTCACGCGCTGTTGATCGGCGTGCCCGGACTGGCCAAGACCCGTCTTGTCCAGACCCTGGGCGTGGTGTTCGGCGTCGATTGCAAGCGGGTGCAGTTCACCCCGGACCTGATGCCGGCCGACATTCTCGGCTCGGAAGTCCTCGAGGAGGCCGATACCGGCGCCCGCTCGTTCCGCTTCATCAAGGGACCGGTCTTCTGTCAGCTGCTGATGGCCGACGAGATCAACCGGGCCAGTCCGCGCACCCAATCGGCCTTGCTGCAGGCGATGCAGGAGCATCGGGTCAGCATTGCCGGCCTTTATCACGACCTGCCGCGCCCGTTTCATGTGCTGGCCACCCAGAACCCGCTGGAGCAGGAAGGCACCTATCCTTTGCCGGAGGCCCAGCTGGACCGCTTCCTGATGCAGATCGACGTCGGCTATCCCGACCTCGACGCCGAGCGCCGGATGCTGCTGGCCACCACCGGAGTCCAGGAGGACAGACCGGAGGCGGTGTTCGACGCCGACCAGTTGATGGCGGCGCAGACCCTGGTCCGTCACATCCCGGTCGGCGACGCCGTGGTCAACGCCATCCTCGGTCTGGTGCGGGCCGGGCGTCCCGAGGACAGCCGGCTGGACTGCGTGCGCCGCCACGTCGCCTGGGGCCCAGGCCCGCGCGCCGCCCAGGCGCTGATGCTGGCGGTACGCGCCCGCGCTCTTCTGGACGGTCGTCTGGCGCCGTCGGTGGACGATGTCGCCGCCCTGGCGCACCCGGTTCTGCAACACCGCATGGCGCTTGGTTTCGCCGCCCGCGCCGAAGGGATCACCATCGGCGGGATCATCGGCGAGCTGTTGGCGACGCTGGGGTGACGACCGTCGACGCCATCCGCCTGCAGACCCAGGCGGCGGCCCTGGCGGCGCCGTTGCCGCCGCTGTTGGCGGAGGCAGAGCGGGTCGCCGCCACCGTCCTGCAAGGCGTCCATGGGCGGCGGCGGACCGGAGCGGGCGACAGCTTCTGGCAGTTCCGCCGCTATCAGCCGGGCGATCCGGCCTCGGCCATCGACTGGCGCCAGTCGGCCAAATGCGACCCCCTTTTTGTCCGCGAAAGCGAATGGGCGGCCGCGCAATCGGTCTGGCTGTGGGCCGACCCGTCGCCGTCCATGCGCTGGAGCGCCGATCCGGCGCGGCCGAGCAAATTCCACCGCGCCTGCCTGCTGGCGCTGGCGGCGGCCTCGTTGCTGCTGCGCGGCGGCGAGCGGGTGGCCAGGCTGGGCGAGGCGCCGGCACCGGGTCTCGGCCGCGGCGTGCTGCCGCGGCTGGCGGCCGGATTTCTCGGCGCCGCCCCAACGCCGGACGTCCTGCCGGACAGCGTTCTGCCCCGCCACGGATCGCTGCTGCTGCTGTCCGACTTCCTGCTCGACCTGGCGGTCGTCGATCTGGCGGTGCGGCGCTGGGCGGGTGCCGGCGTGCGCGGCCATCTGGTGCAGATTCTCGACCCCGCCGAGGAAAGCCTTCCCTATCAGGGGCGGGTGCGCTTCGCCGGTCTGGAGGGGGAGGACGACCTGCTGGTGCCGGAGGCCTCCTCGCTGCGGGACGCCTACGGGCGGCGGATGGCCGACCATCAGGCCGGGCTGGCGGCGATCGCCGGGGCCGCCGGCTGGAGCTTCTGCCGGCATCACACCCATCTGCCGCCGACCGCCGCCCTGACCGCCGTCTATTCCATGCTTGCCGGTCAATAGCATGCCGCTGTCCTTCGTTTCGCCGCTGATTCTTGCCGCCCTGGCGGGCTTGCCGGCGCTTTGGTGGCTGCTGCGCGTCGTGCCGCCGGCGCCGCGGCGCATCGTCTTTCCGCCGATCCGGCTGCTCGGCGGCCTGGCGTCGAACCAACGCCAGACGGCGAAGACGCCGCTGTGGCTGGTGCTGATGCGTCTCGTGCTGGCGGCCCTGGTGATTGTAGGGGCCGCCCATCCGCTGCTGCGGGCCCGACCGGTGGTCGCCGGCGGGCCGTTGCTGGTGGTGGTGGACGACGGCTGGGCGTCGGCCAGGCAGTGGCCGGAGCGCCGGGCCCTGCTCGACGACTGGCTGCGGGAGGCCGAGCGCCAGAGCCGCCCGGTCGCCCTGCTGACCACCGCGCCGCCCGCCGACGGCGGTCCCGTGCCGTCGCCCCGGCTGCGCAGTCCCGGCGAGGCGAAGGCGGCGGCGGAGGCCGTGGTGCCGCATCCCTGGCCGACCGATCACCGGGCTGCCGTCAAGGCGCTGGACGCCGCCGCCTTGCCGCCGCCGCTCCGGGTGCTGTGGCTGGCCGACGGCCTCGACGATCCGGCATTGCGGGATTTCGCCGCCCGGCTCAGGCGGTTGGGGCCGGTGGAGATGGCGGCCCCGCCCGAGGCGGCGGCGGCCAGGCTGCTGACCCTGGCGGCGGATGACACCGGCGAGCTGCGGGCATCGATCCGCCGGCCGGCGGCGGCATTGCCGGAAACGGTGACCCTGCGTGCCGCCGATACCGCCGGCCGCACAGTGGCCGAGGCGTCGACGACCCTGGCGGCTGGACGGCGGAGTGCCGAGCTGGCGCTGCCGATGCCGGCCGAGCTGAAGGCGCGGGTGGCTCGCCTTGGGCTGGCCGGCGAGGCGAGCGCCGGCGCCGTCGCGCTGGTCGACGATCGCTGGCGGCGTCGTGTCGTCGGACTGGTCGATGAGATCGGCGCCGGTACCGGCGCCTCGCCGCTGCTGGACGATTTGTATTACGCCGAGCGGGCGCTGGCGCCGCTGGCGGAGGTTCGCCGGGGGCATCTTGACGAGCTGCTCAGGCGCGACCTGTCGCTGATCATCCTGCCCGACCAGGGCGGTCTGGCGGAGCAGCAGCATCGCCAGCTCGAGGAATGGGTGCGTCGCGGCGGTGTGCTGCTGCGCCTGGCCGGACCCAAGCTGGCCCGCAATCCCGACGAGCTGCTGCCGGTCCGCCTGCTGAGCGGCGGGCGCCTGCTGGGCGGCGCGCTCAGCTGGACACGGCCGATGGCGATGAACGCCATGCCCGACGACAAGCCCTTCGCCGGCCTCGCGGTGCCCGGCGACATCCGGGTCAGCGCCCAGGTGCTGGCGGAACCGGTGATCGACCTCAACGACCGGACCTGGGCCAGGCTGGAGGACGGTACGCCGCTGGTGACCGGGGCGCCGCGGGGCAAGGGGACGCTGGTCCTGGTGCATACCAGTATCGGCCCCGCCTGGAGCAATCTCGGGCTGTCCGGCCTGTTTCCAGCCATGCTGGAGCGGCTGATCAGGCTGTCCCGCGGGGTGCCGCCGGGAGAGGTCGGCAAGCCGCTGGCCCCGGCTGAGCTGCTGGACGGATTCGGACGGCTGGTGCCGCCGTCGGGGATCGCCGAGGCGCTGCCGCCGCCGTCGCCGCGGGCGACGCCGCCGGTTCCCGGACCGCGCCATCCGCCGGGGTTGTATGGTGACGACCGCATGGCCTTCAATCTCGGGCCGGCGATCGCCGATCTGACGGCGGCGGGTCCGCTGGAGGGCGTTTCCCGGGTTGATCTGACCGGCCTTGAGAGGGCGGTGGATCTGCAGCCGGGGTTCTTCGCCGCCGCGCTGCTGCTGCTGATGGCCGACATGATCGCCGTGCTGGCGCTGGCCGGACTGTTGCGGCGGCGCGCCGCCGTGGTGACGCTGCTGGTCTTGCTGTCGCTGCTGGCCGATCATCCGCTCGCCGCCGCTGCCGCCGCCACCGACAGCACGCAGGCGGCGGTGCTGAAGACCAGGCTGGCCTATGTGGTGACCGGCGACGGCGAGATCGACCAGACCAGCCGCGCCGGTTTGGCCGGATTGTCCCGGCTGATCGAGCGGCGGACCACCGCGGTGCTGGGTGAACCGGTGGGGGTGGATCCGTCGCGGGACCCGCTGATGGTCTTTCCGCTGCTGTATTGGCCGGTGGTCCAGCGGGCGGAGCCGCCGGACGCGGCTGCCCGCGAACGGATCAACGATTTCATGCGCCATGGCGGGATGATCCTGTTCGACACCCGCGACGGCGGCGAGGACGGTCCGGAGAAACTGCGCCGCCTGACCGGCGAGCTGGACATTCCGCCGCTTGCCGAAGTCACCGACGACCATGTGCTGAGCCATTCCTTCTATCTTTTGCGCAGCCTGCCCGGTCGCACTACCGGCGCCCCGGTCTATGTCCAGGATGGCGGCGATCCGTCCAACGACAATGTTTCGCCGGTGGTCATCGGCGCCAATGACTGGGCCGCCGCCTGGGCCGTCGACGAGCGTGGCCGCCCGCTTTACGCGGTGGTGCCCGGCGGCGACGCCCAGCGCGAACAGGCCAACCGGTTCGGCGTCAATCTGGTGATGTATGCGCTGACCGGCAGCTACAAGGCCGACCAGGTGCATTTGCCGGCCATCCTCGAGCGGTTGAAGAAATGATGCCGGCCCATCTGGTTCTATCCCCCCTGCTGCCGCCATGGGTGCTGGCCGTCGCCGCCCTGGCGGTACTGGTGATAGTCCTGGTCGGCCGTCGCCGCGGCATGGGACTGCGGCTGCTGCCGGCCGCTGTCCTGCTGCTGGGGCTGGCCAATCCGCGCCTGGCCAGCGAGGAGGGAACACCGCTCAACGACGTGGCGGTGGTCCTGGTGGACGACAGCCTCAGCATGACGGTGGGGAAGCGTGCCCGACAGCGGGACGACGCCCTTGCCGGCGTGTTGGCCCGGCTGAAGGCCCTGCCAGCACTCGATGTGAGGGTCGAACGGGTCCGTCCGCCGGTTGGACGTGACGTGGGGACCCGACTGTTTTCCGCCCTCGACCGGGTGATCGCCGACATCCCGCGCCATCGGTTGGCCGGGGTGGTGATGATCACCGACGGGCAGGTCCACGACCTGCCGGAGAAACCCGATCTCGGGGCGCCGCTGCATGTTCTGCTGGCCGGAGGCAAGGACGAGCGGGACCGTCGGCTGGTCATCGAGCAGGCCCCCGGCTACGGGGTGGTGGGCACCAGCGTCAGTCTGTCCTTCCGGATCGAAGATCCCGGTCATGACGGCCGCGCCGAACTGGCCATCCGCCGTGACGGCGGTGCCGCCTCAACCCTGCAGGTGCCGCTCAATCAATCGACCAAACTGGATTTTCCCGTCGACCATGGCGGCGCCAATATCGTCGAACTGAGCGCCGCCGCGGTGCCGGGCGAACTGACGGAAGCCAACAACCGGGCGGCGGTATCGGTCACCGGTATCCGCGACCGCCTGCGGGTGCTGCTGGTGTCGGGAGAGCCGCATGCCGGCGAGCGCACCTGGCGCAATCTGCTGAAGGCGGATCCGTCGGTCGATCTGGTGCATTTCACCATCCTGCGTCCGCCGGAAAAGGATGACCGTACGCCGCTTAAGGACCTGGCATTGATTTCCTTTCCGGTGCGGGAACTTTTCGAGGAAAAGCTGCACAACTTCGATCTGATCATTTTCGATCGGTATCGCCGGCGCAGTGTCCTGCCGTCCCTGTATTACAAGAACATCGCCGAATATGTGAAAGGCGGTGGTGCCCTGCTGATGGCCGTCGGGCCGGAATTCGCCAGCCCGGAATCGTCGTTTTCCACCGCCTTGGCCGAGGTGCTGCCGGCGGCACCCGACGGACAGGTGGTGGAGGAGCCGTTCCTGCCACGGGTCACCGCCGTCGGCCGGCGTCACCCGGTGACCGCCGCCTTGCCCGGCGGTGACAGCGAGCCGCCGCGCTGGGGCAGCTGGATGCGCCTGATCGGCAGCCGCCCCAGCGCTGGAACAAACACCGCGGGAACGCCAGACGCCGGAACGCCAGGCGCTGGAACGACGGTGATGGAGGGGCCCGGGGGAGCGCCCCTGCTGGTGCTGGCCCATATCGGTGAAGGACGGGTCGCCCAATTGATGAGTGATACCGTCTGGCTGTGGGCAAGGGGTTGGGAGGGCGGCGGGCCGCAGGCCGAATTGCTGCGTCGGCTGGCCCATTGGCTTATGCGGGAACCGGAACTGGAGGAGGAACGGCTGACCGCCGAGGTCAAAGGCGATGTCCTGACGGTGCGCCGCCAGAGCCTGAAGCCGGGCGGCGGCGAGGTGACGGTGACCCGGCCGGACGGCAAGACGATGCCTCTGGCCTTGAGCGGTGAAGGCATCGCCGCGGCGGATCTGACCATCGATCAGGCGGGATTGTGGCGGGTTACCGACGGCGTCCATGTCGCCCTGGCCGCCTCCGGCAGCCTCAATCCGGTGGAGATGGGCGAGTTGCGGGCGACCGCGGAGAAGTTGAAACCGGTGGTGGAGGCCGGCGGCGGTGGCCTGCGCTGGATCGTCGATGGCTTGCCCGATTTCCGCAGAACCGCCCCGGATGCTGTCGCCGCCGGACCTGGATGGTTCGGCTGGCGCGCCAATGGCGAACGCATTGTAAGCGCCGTGCGCGATATTCCTCTGGCGCCACCTTGGCTTTTGTTGTTATTTGGCTTTGGCGGTCTGGTTCTGTCCTGGTGGCAAGAGCGCTAATTGTTTTCGTTATCACTGAGGTTTACAATTAAACAAGAAATGTTTCGTATGGTAAGCAGCAAAGGCTGCGAGACCCGCGTGCTGGGGAATGCCGGGAGAATTTAATGCGGGTCCTTAAAGTCGCTGCCGGCATTCACTGGATTGATATTCCCGAAGCGGATTTGAGGATTTTGTGCGGCTGTCCGGCCGACTGCGTCAAGCATCTGATGAAGCGCGGCCTGGTTATCCGCACGGAGGTGGCCGGAACTGTTTTTGAAACCGGTCCCAATGCCATTCTTCTTTCGGATATTTCCCTGCAGAATGGTGAGTTCAGTAATCTGTCGGAATTTCCGGTTCTGCAGATGCTGTATCGCCAGGGAACGATTCTCCCCGGCCATCCCAACAACAAAGGCGTCAAGCCACTGCTGATCGGCCTCAAAGAACAGGTTGCCGCCCAGCTCGACTATATCCATCGCGGCAATTACGGCCTGGTGTCGCAGGAGGAATTGGAGGCGGCCGGGGTGGCGCCGGTCCAGGCGGCGGAATGGATGCGCATCAAATTGCGCTTCGCCTTCGGTAAAATCGGTGCCTCCGAGGATCTGGTGGACAGCTGTATCGTCGGCGAGGGCCTGCAGACGGTGCGCAACGGCGTCAGCATCCGTCGCCTCGACCTCAACGTCTACGAATTCTACTGGGGTGACGAATCGGTGGTGGTCGATCTCAATCTCGACCCGGGTGAAAATTACGAGCTGCCCTATCCGTTGAATTATCACAATCTGCGCCGCGAATATTTTGCCGTGGTGCATTCCGGCGAAGGCGACGGCTGGGACTACAATCGTCCGACGATGTCCAGTGTCCTGATGTTTCAAGGGAAGATTTACCTGGTCGACGCCGGTCCCAATCTTCATCACGTCCTGAAATCGCTGGGCATCGGCATCAGTGAAATCGAAGGGGTTTTTCATACCCATAGCCATGACGACCATTTCTGCGGCCTGACCACCCTGATCCGCGCCGACCGGCGGATCCGCTATTTCGCCACGCCGCCGGTGCGGGCGGCGGTGACCAAGAAACTGGCCGCCCTGATGTCCATCGACGAGCGCGACTTCGAGCATTATTTCGAGATCTGCGACCTGCATCTGGACTGCTGGAACGACATCGAAGGCCTGCAGGTGCGGCCGGCCTTTTCGCCGCATCCGGTGGAGACCACCATCTTCACCTTCCGCGCCCAATCGGAATGCGGCGAGCGGAGCTATGCCCATTTTGCCGATATCGTGTCGTTCAATGTCCTGCGGCAGATGACCAACAAGGACCCCAAGACCCCCGGCATTCTGCCGGAAACCGCTGAAAAAGTGCGCCACGACTATCTTGAGGCGGCGGATATCAAGAAGATCGACGTCGGCGGCGGCCTGATCCATGGCTCGGCCGAGGATTTTCGCACCGATGCCTCGAAGAAGATCATTCTGGCCCATACGGCGCTGGAACTGAACACCGTCCAGCGGCGCATCGGTTCAGGCTCGCCCTTCGGCACTTTCGACGTGCTGATCCCGTCGGCGAGGGATTATTCGCTGCGCAAGGCGCATAATTATCTGACCGCCTATTTTCCCGATGTGCCGCAGCATGAGCTGGAAATGCTGCTGAACCGTCCGATCGAGGACATCAACGCCGAAACCATCGTGCTGCGTCAGGGCGAGCACTGCCAATCCGTGGTCATGCCGCTGACCGGCCTGATCGAGGCCATCAACGCCGACGACGACACCCGTTATCTGTTGCCGGCGGGCATCCTGATCGGCGAGAACGCCAGTCTTTATGACCAGCCGGCGACGAAGACATATCGGGCGGCCAGCTTTGTCAAGGCCATCTCCTGGCCGGCGGAACTCTATCGGTCCTTCATCGCCCATAACGACCTGATGGACATGGCGCGGGCGACCTCGGCCATGCGCAGTATTTTCGCCAGGAGCTGGCTGTTCGGTGAAAATATGTCGATCCCCATGCTTAACCAGCTGGCGCGGGAAAGCCAGCGCATCATGGTGTCCGCCGGGGAGGTGATCGAGGTGCCGGCGGAAACCCTGTATCTGGTCAACAGCGGCAGTATCGACTGGCGGGTCCATGAGCGGGTCCTCGACATCTTCGAGGAAAGCGATTTTCTCGGCGAGGCCATGGTCCTGTTCGGGTCATCGACGGCCGGCCAGGCGGTGGCGCAGACCGATGTCGAACTGTTCGCCATCCCCGGCGCCATGCTGCGCGATATTCCCATCGTGCGGTGGAAACTGTTCGAAACCTATCAGCGGCATATGCGGCTGCTGCTGGCGCCGGCCAGCGAAGGCCCGGCTTTTCCGTGGAGCGCCGATTACCTGCTGGGCATTCGTGACATGGACCAGCACCACCGCAAGCTGTTCGAGCTCGGCAACCGGGTGATGGCGGCCATCGAGGTCGATGATCAGTCGACGGCGGCCAGTGCGATGATCGAGCTGATCGATTTCGCCAATTTCCATTTTGCTGAAGAAATAAAGTTGTTTTGTGAAATAGCCTATCCGGCGACAAAAGAACATGTTGACCGCCACAACGAACATATGAGCCAGCTTTCCGCTGTCAGGCGGAAGATCGAAGCCGGAAAGCCGAGCAAAGTAATAGCCAGCTGCTCAGATTTTCGAAATTTTTTCAATAAAAGCATTATTGAGCATATATTTCAGGAAGATAGAAAATTCAGTACGTATGTTTATGACAAAGACAAATTTGCTTTGTAGACCGTTATTGTGAACGGCGTATTCTTTTTTCTTGTAGCCAGTGCTTTTGTTGTCGCCGGCTGGCATCAGCTGGCCCAGATCGGCGAGGCGCCCATGGCGGCGCTGGCCTCGAGCGCCGTCAAGGCGGCGGAAGCGGCGGTGACCCTCGGTCTCGGCCTGATCGGCAGCATGGCGCTGTTCCTTGGGCTGATGAAGGTCGCCGAGGCGGCCGGGCTTCTGGGTGCCCTGGCCAGGGTGCTGCGGCCGGTGCTGCACAAGCTGTTCCCCGAGGTGCCGGTGGACCATCCTGCGATGGGCGCCATGGTGATGAACGTTGCCGCCAATGTGCTGGGCCTGTCCAATGCCGCGACCCCCTTCGGCGTGCGCGCCATGCAGGAACTGGAGGAGCTCAATCCCAACAAGGGCACCGCCAGCAACGCCATGGTGACCTTCCTGGCGCTCAATACCGCCAATGTCACCCTGCTGCCGACCCATGTGATGGCGCTGCGGGCGGCGGTCGGATCCCATGACGCGGCGGCGATCATTCCGACCACTCTGTTCGCCACTCTCTGGGCGGCCGGCTGCGCCATCCTGGCGGCGAAGTTCGCCGCAGGGTGGTTTCCGCTACCTGTCGTCGCCGCCACCGCCCCGGCCGGACGGCAGCAGGGCGGCTGGCTTATGCCGGGGGTGCTCGGACTTGCCGTGCTCGGCATCCTGCCGCTGACCCTCTGGGCGGGGCGCGACCTGTCGCCGTGGATCCTGCCCTCGATGTTCGTCCTGGTGCTGGGAGGCGGCATGCTGAAAGGCGTCGCCGTCTATGAGATCTTCGTCGAAGGCGCCAAGGAGGGGCTGGCGATCAGCCTGCGCATCATTCCCTATCTGGTGGCCATCCTGGCGGCGGTCGCCATGTTTCGCGACAGCGGCGCCATGGATCTGCTGATGGCACCGCTGGCCCGCTTGACGACGCCGCTGGGGGCGCCGCCCGAGGCGCTCACCATGGCGGGCTTGCGGTCGCTGTCTGGGTCGGCGTCGTTCGGCTATCTCAGTGCCCTGCTGAAGGATCCGGCGATCGGGCCGGACGGCTATCTCGGCATGCTGCTCAGCACGATTTACGGTTCCAGCGAAACCACCTTCTATGTACTGGCCGTCTATTTCGGCGCCGCCGGGGTGCGGCGCATCCGCCATGCCCTGCTGGTCGGGCTGCTGGCCGATCTGGCCGGCCTGGTGTTCTCGGTGATCATCTGTTCATGGCTTTATCGGTGAAAAGACCCTCGAAGGCCAATCGCTGAATGGGCCTGCTGAACATGTATCCCTGAAGCATGTCGCAGCGATGAACGGCAGCCAGGAAATAGGCTTCCGCTTCTGTTTCCACGCCCTCGGCGACCACCTTGAGTTTAAGATTACGGGCAAGGCCGATAATGGAGGCGCAGATGGCGACATTGGCGTCGCCGGCCTCAATGCCGGCGACGAAGGAACGATCGATCTTCAATTGGTCGAGAGGCAATCTGCTCAGATATGACAGCGATGAGAACCCGGTACCAAAGTCATCCAAGGCAAAGGTAATGCCCCTTTCCTGGAGCATAGACATCGCGGCGACGATGTCATCGAAGTTACCGGCAAACAGGCTTTCCGTCAGTTCGATCTTCAGGCGATGGGGGTTCGCGCCGGTCCGATCCAGGATGGCAATCATCTGGCGGGCAAAATCCGGCGCCTGGAACTGTTTCGCACTGACATTGATCGACAGCACGAGTTGCGACATCTCAGACCGCTCCGCCCAGGCCGCAAGATGGTCGCAGGCGGTTTCCATTACCCATGACCCCAGCGGTAGGATCAACCCGGTGCGTTCGGCATGGGGAATGAACTCGGCGGGAGAAACCATGCCGCGGGTTGGATGGTTCCACCGGATCAAGGCTTCAGCGCCAATAATGTTGCGACTTCTGCCATCAATCAGTGGTTGAAAATAAAGTTCAAACTGCCCTTCAGCAAGGGCGGATCGCAGGTCCGCCTCAGCGCGGGCGTGATCCAGTGCGACAATCTCCATATTTCTGTCGAAGAAGGTGAATGAATTACCTCCCATATTTTTGGATTGATACATCGCCATGTCGGCTTGCTTGAGTAAATCCTCGGCAGAGATGGCCTCCCCCTGGAAAAGAGTGACGCCGACGCTTGCGCTGCAGTGAAATGTTGCCGAGGGAAGCGCGTAGGACTGTCCCAGGACGGATACAATTTTCTGAGCGATTCCTTCAACCTGCACGGCGGCGTCGGCGAGGGAGTTCTCGTTGATGCCGGTCAGGATGACCACGAACTCGTCGCCTCCCAGGCGGGCGACAGTGTCGGCCGTCCTGACGGCCTCGATCAACCGCGAGGCAACCCGCTGCAGCAACAGATCGCCTTCGGCGTGGCCCCGCGTATCGTTCAGTACTTTGAAATGATCCAGGTCAAGCATCAGGACCGCACCGTAACGATCACTGCGATCGGAATCGGCCATGGCTTGCCGCAGGCGATCGAGCAGCAGCGGGCGATTGGGCAAGCGGGTCAACTGGTCAAAGAAGGCAAGGTCATTGATCCTCTCTTCCGCCTTCTTTCGCTCGAGGAGGCGATGCTGCTCGGCCATCTGCGCCTCCCGCACAGCCAATTCCTGACGCCGCTGCTCGATCTGGTGCCGCGCCAGAAGGTTTCGCACCCGCGCCATCACCACCGCCGGAACGAAAGGCTTATGGATGAAGTCCTCGGCTCCCAGGTCCAATCCCTGGGTTTCGGCCTGAGGCGTGTCGAGACCTGTGAGAAAGATGACCGGCAGATCCCGGATCGCGGGATCCGCCTTGATGCGCCGGCAAACGTCAAAACCGTCCATCCCCGGCATCACCACGTCGAGCAGAAGGACATCGGGCAACTGGCCGCAAGCGAGGAAATCCAGAACCGCCGGGCCATTGGTAAACGTTCTGACCTCGTAGCTTTCGGCCAGCAGCGCCTCAAGCAGAAAGAGATTTTCCAGCTGGTCGTCGACGGCCAGGATGACGGGACGGCAAGGCGCTTCGGCGTCAGTATGCGGGGAGGGGGTCATCTCAATTTCGTTTCGCCTTGACAGGCCCCTGCCAGAGCTGGCGAAGGTCGGAAATTCAACCTCGAGCCCAGCCTAGGTAAACAATGTTAGACGATATTTCATTCTTGGGCGCTGCCAATTGCCCCCGAGGGCAATCGATGAAATTTTCTTTTTAGTTCCGCCGCGGGCCGACCGGGCGCGACCGTTGTCGAATTTCGTCGGCTGGTCTAATAACGCTCAATGAAATCCAGGCGCCGGGGAAAACCAATGTCGATCAAGCGTCCACTTCTGTCTTTGCTATTCCTGCTGCTCGTGGGCACGCTGCCGGCCGTCGCCACGGAGCTGCCGATGCAACAGCATCACCATGCCGGGCATATGCATGGCGGCCCCGACGACCGCAAATTGGTGATGTTTCCGCCCGAAATGATCACCCAACAGTTGAAGAACATGCGCGACCATATGGAGGCTCTGGACGGCATCCTGCGCGCGCTGGCCGCCGACGACTACGCCGGTGCCGCCGCCATCGCCAATACCCGGCTTGGCCTCGATTCGCCGTCGGCCGTCGGTTGCAAGCCGTTGCCGCAGGGAGCTCCTCGGCCGGCCAAAGGGTCCATGGAAGAGATGATGGGCCTTTACATGCCCGAAGACATGCGCGCCCTGGGGGTCGCCATGCACAGCGCCGCCAGCGATTTCGCCACCGCCGCCCTGGAGGCCAAGGGCAAGGCGGACCCGAAGATCGCCTATCAGGCCCTGTCGCAGGTCACCGCCCATTGCACGGCCTGTCACGCCGCATTCCGGGTGCACTGACAGGGGCGAACGAATTGCCCCCGGGGGCAATTGCGTCATTTTCCGGTCTGTGTACCGTTAACGCGTCAGCGGGCGTAATCTTGGCCAGGATTGAAGCGCAAGGGACGGCATGGTGAAACTGATTCTCGATATCCGCACAATATATTTCATCGGCTGTCTGCTTTACGTGATCCTGCCGGTTATCACATGGCTGGTTCTGAAAGCCGATCGATCCATGGCGGTAAGAGCCTGGTGCGGCGGCAGCTTTATTTTTGGTCTCGGCTGGATTTTCCTGACTCTGTTGCGGGGGATCGTTCCGGACGTCTTTTCATTTACCGTCGCCAACGTCTTGATCTTCTCGTCCTTCCTGATCAGAACCCAGTCATTGCGCCTCAATTTCCAAACGCCCGCCCATTGGCGCCTTTCGGCGATCGCCAGCGTGCTGTTCGGGGTGATCTTCCACGCATTGTGGAGGTTGGACGACAGCGGCGACTTTCGGGTCATCTTTTCCACCACCGGCAACACCATGACTGTGGTTCTGTTTGCCTGGGTTGCTTGGCGGCTGGGTCGCCGTCATGACAGTTTCGCCGCCCGCGGCATTGCCGCGATTTACGGAATTCTGGGCGTCGTCGGCCTGTGGCGGTTGGCGCTTCTGACCGTCGGGCAAACCACTCAAAGCCTTCTCAACGCGACGACGGATGTTTATTTCTTGTCGGTGGGCATGATCCTCGGGGCGGTGGTCGGCCATCTTGGGTTTCTGGGGATCGTGGTGGAAAACTCCACCCGGCGAAGAGTTGAAACCGCCGCGCAATTGGCCAGGGAAGAGGAAAGCCGCCGCCTGGCTATCCAGTTGGCGCAATTCGACCGCCAACGCGGCATCGCCGAACTTTCATCGTCTTTGGCCCATGAACTGACCCAGCCGCTGACGGCGATCCTCAGCAATGCGCAAACCGCCAAACGTGGCATCCGGGGAGACCGGCTGGACAAGGGACAACTGACCGACCTGCTGGCGCGGATAGAGTTCAACAGCCGGCGGGCCAACGACATCGTCAAACGGATCCGCTCTTTCATCCGGCCGCAGACGGTCGACCGCAAGCAGGTGGATCTGGGCAGGATTGTCCAGGAAACAATTGACCTGATCGGTCGGGAGTCCTTGCCGGCGAAGGTGACGGTTAGCGTGGAAAAGCCGAAGGATCCGGTGTGGGTGCAGGGAGACGCCATCCAATTGTCGCAGATCGTCGTCAATCTGTTCCGCAACGCCCTGGATGCGGTGATGAACAACAGCAAGGCATCCCGCCGTGACATTTCCCTGGATGTCGGTTTGCGCCTTGACCGGGCGATCCTGACGGTACGCGACAACGGTCCAGGATTTACCAGGGAGGCCATGGAGCAGACAGGGACCCCGTTCTTCAGCACCAAGGAAAACGGTCTGGGCATGGGCCTTGCCATTTCCCGCGCCATCGCCGAGCAGCATGGCGGGCGAATGTCTTTCCACAATGGGGTCGATCGCGGCGCGGTGTTTGAAATCTCTCTTCCAGTGCTTGATCTTGCGTCCGGGGGAACGTCATGAACGATTGCGAACGGATCCGCCGTCCGGTGACGGTTGCCGATTTCCGCATGGCCGAATGCGCCGGCCGGGGCCTGGTGATCGTCATTGACGACGACGAGGAGATTTTACAGGCGCTGACCGGTTTGATCAGAATGGAAGGATATTCCTGCGAGCATTATGGGTCGGCGACCGAGTTTCTCGCCGCGGCGACGCAGGTGTCGTCAAGGTTTCCTGGTCCCGTCTGCGTCCTCTGCGACGTCAGAATGCCCGAGGTCGACGGGTTGGCCCTGCAACAAAGGCTGGCGGAAGCCGGCGATCCGCCGCTGGTGCTGATGAGCGGCAACAGCGGCGCGGCGGAAACGGTGAGGGCGTTTCGCGCCGGGGTCATTGATTTCCTGTTGAAACCCATCGAGGACGATCTGCTGTTCACCGCGCTGGAAAAGGCTCTGGCGGTCAGCCGGGAGCGTCAGCAGACGGCCAGCAAGGCCGCCGACGCGGCGGACCGTGTCGCCCAATTGACGGCCCGCGAATATGAAATCATCCGATTGGTGTCGCAGGGATTGATCAACCGGGATATTGCCGAGCGCTTGGGGATCGCCGTCAGAACGGTCAAACTGCACCGACAGCGGGCGATGGAAAAGCTCAATGTCCATGGGATGGTCGATCTGGTCCGCCTCAATCCTCTTGATCAGTCGGGGCGATGAAGGCCTCGACCATCAACTGGCGGCAGGTGACCGCAGAGGCCCCAAGTCGTTTCAACACGAAGCCGCGAAGACACGAAGAAAAAGGAAGATATTGAACTTTCTAGATTTCCTTCGTGCCTTCGGTGCGCCCGGCATTTCTCTTCATGGTTGAATTATTTCTCTTCGTTTCTATTCCGCGCTGCTTGTCGGTGGGCAATGATATTCGTTACCTTGTTTCTCAGATCTGGAATGTCATTCTTCGCGGTTTCCCAAACCACCGTCACGTTGACTTGGTCATATCCGTGGATGACAAAATTGCGCATGCGCTTGGCTTCTGCCAGC
This sequence comes from Rhodospirillaceae bacterium, assembly GCA_013349665.1. Taxonomy (GTDB): domain Bacteria; phylum Pseudomonadota; class Alphaproteobacteria; order Rhodospirillales; family Magnetospirillaceae; genus DUZF01. Next base: position 16,726 of record DUZF01000050.1, read on the forward strand.
GGCAAGGCAGGGAAAGTCTTCTCGTATTGCGGATCGGCCTTAGAGCGGTTCGCGACCAATTTGAATCGCCCCGTTTCCCTTGGGGGGGTGGCAGCCCGCGGCGTTTCGGCTCGCCGCCCGATGTGGAGCATCGGGCAAGAGCCGAAACGCCGTGGATGCCCGCCCCAGGGGAAACCC
>DUZF01000051.1 GCA_013349665.1 Rhodospirillaceae bacterium
ATGCGGGCGTAGAAGGTGTCGGCGCGGGCCGGGTCGACGGCATAGCCGGCCTCGCCGGTCCATTCGACATCCGGCCCGAAGCGCGCCTGACCGGCCATGTCCAGGGTGTAATGGATGCCGATGCCGGCGCTTTCCGGAATGGGGTAGACCAGGCGGGTAAACGGCAGACGCCCGGACAGCAGGAAATAGTTGCCTTTGCAAAGAAAAGACGGCGGCACCCGGGCGGGCGGCAGGCCGCTGATGGCGGCGGCCAGGCGTTGCGCCCCCAACCCGGCGGCATTGACCATCCGCTTGCAGGCCAGACGCGTCGGGTCTTGGCCGCCGACCGTCAGCAACAGTCCGTCGCCGGTGACTTCGGCGCCCTCGACCGGGCTCTTCAAAGCGATGACGCCGCCGTTTTCCTCGAGATCGGCGGCCAGTGCCAGCATCAGGGCATGGCTGTCGACAATGCCGGTGGACGGCGAGAACAGGGCCGAACGGCAGGCCAGGGCCGGTTCCATGGCGGCCGCCTGCCGGCCGGTCAGCGGTTCGAGCCCGTCGACGCCGTTGGCCCGACCCTTATCGAAGATGGCCTGAAGCTGCTCCTCTTCCGCCGCATCGACGGCGACGATCAGCTTTCCCAGCAGGCGATGCGGAACCCGGCGGTCCCGCAGATAGGTCCGGAGCAGGCGGTTGCCGTCGACGCAAAAACGGGCCTTGCGGCTGGCCGACGGGTAATACATACCGGCATGGATGACTTCGCTGCTGCGCGAACTGATGCCTGACCCGATGACGCCTTCCGCCTCGAGGACGATCACCTCATGGCCGGCCAATGCCAGCGCACGCCCCACCGCCAGCCCGATAACGCCGCCTCCGACGACGGCACAGTCGATTTTTTCAGTCATGGTCAGTAGAGTACAGCCTGCCGTTGCCGGAGGAAAGCCGGGGCCGCATCCTTGAGCATAAGCCGGTGGCCGGCCGCCGGTCGCCGCAGTTTCACCAAACGCAAATTACTGTTGAGAGGCAGGAACCATGTCGGGAAAACCGGCTCATATCATCGTCGTCGGTAACGAAAAAGGCGGCACCGGAAAGTCGACGGTGGCCATGCATCTGATCGTCTCGCTGCTGTCGATGGGCGGTTCGGTGGGCAGCATCGATCTCGATGCCCGGCAGGCGACGCTGACCCGCTATGTGGAGAACCGTCGCCGTTGCCGTGACGCCGGCCGCTCGATGGCGATGCCCGAGCATGTGTCGGTGCCGCCGACCGAGGATCCGACGGTCGACCGCGATCGCTTTCTGGAGGCGTTCGAGCATCTGTCGGCGAGCCATGACGTGGTGGTCATCGACACCCCCGGCAGCAACCATCCGCTGTCGCGTCTGGGTCATTCCTTCGCCCATACGCTGGTGACGCCGCTCAACGACAGCTTCGTCGACCTGGATGTGCTGGGGAAAGTCGATCCCGCCGCGATGAAGATCGAGCGGCCCAGCCATTACAGCGAAATGGTTTGGGAAACCAAGAAGCAGCGGGCGATGCGCGGCGAGCGGTCGGGCATGGACTGGTATGTTCTGCGCAATCGGCTGTCGACGCTGGACGCCCGCAACAAGCGCGAGATGGAGCGTCTGCTGGGCGAGCTGGCGAAACGCATCGGCTTCAAGGTTCTTGGCGGCCTCAACGAAAGGGTCATTTATCGCGAATTGTTTCTCGAAGGACTTACCTTGTTGGATTTCGGCGACGGGTCGCCGGGGGCCATGAGCCTTTCGCATGTGGCGGCGCGCCAGGAACTGCGGCGATTGGTCGAGGGGCTTAACCTGATCCGGCTGTTGGAGCCGGCATCGCCCCCGGAGTAGGGGGTTTGTTCGACGGTCCGGCATTCTTATCTGGAGGATCATGACCAGGAAAGACGATCCGCTGCCGACCACCTCTGTTCCGCCCTCGGCGGTGGACGAATTTCTGCGCCAGGTTGCCGCCATGCCGGCCGGCGCCGACGGCGGTCGCGGGCGGCTGGTCTTCGCCATGGACGCCACCGCCAGCCGCGAGCGGACCTGGCGGGAGGCCTCCCGCATTCAGGAGGATATGTTTCTGGAGACGGCACGTCTCGGCGGGCTCGACGTGCAGCTGGTCTATTACCGCGGCTTCAGCGAATGCAAGGCCTCCAGATGGCTGTCGGATACCGATTCACTGCTGGCCGCCATGCGCAAGGTCGACTGTGCCGGCGGCCAGACCCAGATCGCCAGGGTCCTCCGCCATACCCTCAAGGCGACCGGCAAGCATCGGGTCAACGCCCTGGTGTTCGTCGGTGACTGCATGGAGGAAAATGTCGACGAGCTCTGCGCGGTGGCCGGCGAACTGGGGTTGCTGGGGGTTCCGGCCTTCCTGTTCCGCGAGGGCGATGATGCCGCCGCGGCCGGTGCCTTCGCCCAGATTGCCCGGCTGACCGGCGGCGCCTGCTGCCGCTTCGATGCCTCCAGTCCGCAGCAGCTGAAGGCTCTGCTGGGCGCCGTCGCCGTTTATGCCGCCGGCGGACGCAAGGCGCTGGCCGATTATGGACGGCGCCATGGCGGCGTGGTGCTGCAATTGACTAATCAAATGAAGAGCGGCTGACCGATGACCCTGGTGGTGGCCGGCTGTCTGCTGCTGGTGGCGATCATGATGGTCGCCCGCTGGTTTGTCACCGCGTCGCCGGCCATCGTGCTCAGGACCGCCAAATGGACCGGGGTCCTGTTGGCGCTGGGCGGCGGCACCCTGCTGATGGTCAGCGGACGGTTGGGCTGGCTGCTGGCCTTGGTGGCCGGCCTGTCTCCCTGGGTGCTGCGGGCGATGCATGCGCGCAACGCCTTGCGGGCGGTGCGTTTCGCCTTCGAGCGGATGGCTCCGGGCGGGCCGGGACCGGGGCGCGTTTCGCGGGTGGAAACCCAATTTTTGCGTATGACCCTGGATCATGATGCCGGCACTTTGAGCGGCGAGATCCTGGACGGGCCGTTTCGCGGCCGCAAGCTGTCGCAGCTGTCCTTCGACGAAGCGATCGAACTGTCCCGTCAATGCGCCGCCGATTCGCGGTCCGCCCAGGTGCTGGAGGCCTGGCTCGACCGCACCTGGCCTGACTGGGCTGAACGGTCAGCATCCCGCCAGCCGCCGCCGCCGGCCCCGGGCGGCGAGCAGATGAGCCGGGCCGAGGCCTTGGACGTGCTCGGTCTGTCCGGCGACGCCAAAGCCGAGGATATCAAAGCGGCCCATCGTCGGCTGATGGGGCTTATCCATCCCGATCGCGGCGGTTCAAATTATCTCGCGGCAAAGATCAATCGCGCGAAGGACATTCTACTCAATGACTGATGCGCCAGTTGCGCAATTTGCCTTGTCATCGTAAAAACAAGCCGCTTTCTCCTTAATAAGGATCTTTTGAGATGCCGCGCCGTGTACGCAAATGTGTCTTTCCGGTTGGCGGGATGGGGACCCGCTTCTTGCCTGCCACCAAGGCAATGCCGAAGGAAATGTTGCCGGTGGTCGACAAACCGCTGATTCAATACGCGGTGGAAGAGGCGATCGCCGCCGGTATCGAACATTTCATCTTCGTCACCGGCCGCGGCAAGGCGGCGCTGGAAGATCATTTCGATCATGCCCCCGACCTCGAGCGGACGCTCAGGGAACGCGGCAAGACCGCCGAGATCGAGGCGGTGACGTCGTGGATGCCCAAATCGGGTCAGGTCTCCTACACCCGCCAGCAGGAACCGCTGGGCCTCGGCCATGCCGTCTGGTGTGCCCGTGACCTGGTGGACAACGAACCCTTCGCGGTGATCCTGCCCGACGATCTCATCCTCGCCCGCACCGCCGTACTGAAGCAGTTGGTGGACGCGCATACCGAAGTCGGCGGGCATGTGGTGGCGGTGGCCGATGTCCCGCGCGAGCATACCCGGCGCTACGGCATCCTCGACGTCAAGAGCGACGACGGCCGGCTGGCGAGGGCCCGCGGCCTGGTGGAAAAGCCCGACCCGGCGACGGCGCCGTCGACACTGTCGATCATCGGGCGCTATATCCTGCATCCTCGCGTGTTCGAGCATCTGGACAAGCAGATGCGCGGCGCCGGCAATGAAATCCAGCTGACCGACGCCATCGCCAAGACCATCGACACGGTGCCCTTCCATGGCCTGCGTTTCGAGGGACGGCGTTTCGACTGCGGCGACAAGGTGGGCTGGTTGCATGCCAATCTGTCCTTTGCCCTGGCCCGTCCCGACCTGCATGACCAGGTCACCGAAGTTCTGAAGGAATTCTGATGCGCGTCGCCATGATCGGCACCGGCTATGTCGGCCTGGTGTCCGGCGCCTGCTTTTCAGAATTCGGCGTCGATGTCGTCTGTGTCGACAAGGACGTCCGTAAGATCGAAGGCCTGCGCCAGAATCGCATGCCCATCTTCGAACCCGGCCTGGACCAGCTGGTGGCCGACAACGTCAAGGCCGGCCGGCTGTGCTTCAGCACCGACCTGGCGGAGTCGGTGGCCGGGGCGGATGCGGTGTTCATCGCCGTCGGCACGCCCAGCCGGCGCGGCGACGGTCATGCCGACCTCTCCTTTGTCTATGCCGCGGCCGAGGAAATCGCCAAGGCGATGACCGGCTACACGGTGGTGGTGACGAAATCGACGGTGCCGGTGGGCACCGGGCGGGAGGTGGCGCGGATCATTCGCAAGGTCCGTCCGGATGCCCGTTTCGACGTCGTCTCCAATCCGGAGTTTCTGCGTGAAGGCTCGGCGATCAACGACTTCATGCGTCCCGACCGGGTGGTCATCGGCGCCGAGACCGACGCCGCCCGCCAGATCATGAAACAGCTGTACCGCGTGCTCTATCTGATCGAGACGCCGATCGTCTTCACCTCGCTGGAGACTTCCGAGCTGATCAAATACGCCGCCAATACCTTTCTGGCGACGAAGATCACCTTCATCAACGAAATCGCCGATCTTTGCGAGGCGGTCGGCGCCGACGTCCATGACGTCGCCCGGGGGGTCGGCCTCGATGGGCGCATCGGCAAGAAGTTTCTCCATCCCGGGCCCGGTTACGGTGGTTCCTGCTTTCCCAAGGATACCCTGGCGCTGGTGCGTACCGCCCGCGACTACGGGGCGCCGCTCAGGATCATCGAGGCGGTGGTGGCCGTCAATGACGAGCGCAAGCGCCGCATGGCCGACAAGATCGTCGACGCCTGCGGCGGTTCGGTGCAGGGCAAGATCGTGGCCATGCTGGGCCTGACGTTCAAGCCCAATACCGACGACATGCGGGATTCGCCCAGCCTCGAGATCATTCCGGCGCTGCAGGCCAAGGGAGCGCTGGTCCGCGCCTACGACCCCGAGGGCATGGAGGAGGCGCGGCATCTGCTGCCCGGGGTGGAGTTCTGTCAGTCGGCCTATGACACCATGGCAGGGGCCGATGTGCTGACGGTGGTTACCGAATGGAATGAATTCCGTGCCCTGGACATGGTCCGGGTGAAGAGCCTGTTGAAGGCGCCGCTGGTGGTCGATCTGCGCAATATCTATAGCCCCGAGGACATGGCCGCCCAAGGATTCTCCTACCGGTCCATCGGCCGGCCGGCGGTTGATCCGGTGGTGGCCGAGGCGGTCGTTTGACCGCCCCGCGGCTGGTCCCGACCGAGCCCTTCGCCGGGCAGCGGCCGGGAACCTCGGGGCTGCGCAAGAAGGTGGCGGTATTCCGGCAGCCCCATTATCTGGAAAACTTCGTCCAGTCGATATACGACGTCCTGGAGGGATATGCCGGTCAGACCCTGGTGGTCGGCGGCGACGGCCGCTTTTTCAACCGCGAAGCCATACAGGTAATTTTGCGGATGGCGGCGGCCAACGGCTTCGGACGGGTGCTGGTCGGTTGCCGGGGCATCCTGTCGACGCCCGCCGCCTCGGCGGTGATCCGCAAGCACCGGGCCTTCGGCGGCATCATCCTGTCGGCCAGCCACAATCCCGGCGGGCCCGACGAGGATTTCGGCATCAAATACAATATCGGTGCCGGTGGGCCGGCGCCCGAGAAGGTGACGGATGCCATCTTCGCCCGCAGTCAGACAATTTCCCAATATCGCATCATCGATGCCGCCGATATCGACCTCGACCGTCCAGGTCGCCAAAGCCTGGGCGGCATGACGGTGGAGGTGATCGACCCGGTGGCCGATTACGCCGAACTGATGCAGCGGTTGTTCGACTTTCCGGCCATCCGCGGGTTGTTCGCCTCGGGATTCCGCATGTGTTTCGATGCCATGCACGCTGTGACCGGTCCCTACGCCCATACCATCCTTGAGGGCCTGCTGGGGGCCCCGGCGGGTACCGTGATCAACGGCATACCTTTGCCTGATTTCGGCGGCGGACATCCGGATCCCAATCTGGTGCATGCCCATGATCTGGTGGCGGCGCTGGCGGCGCCCGACGGCCCGGATTTCGGCGCCGCCTCCGATGGCGACGGGGATCGCAACATGATCCTGGGGCGTAATTTTTATGTCACGCCGTCCGACAGTCTCGCAGTGTTGACCGCCAATGCCGGCTTGGCGCCGGGCTATGCCGGGGGCCTGGCCGGTGTCGCCCGCTCGATGCCGACCAGCCAGGCGGCCGACCGGGTGGCGGCGGCGCTGGGCCTTGCCTGCTATGAAACCCCGACCGGGTGGAAGTTTTTCGGCAATCTGATGGATGCCGGGCTGGTCACTCTGTGCGGCGAGGAAAGCTTCGGCACCGGCTCCGATCATGTGCGCGAGAAGGACGGTCTGTGGGCGGTGCTGTTATGGTTGAACATCCTGGCCTCACGCCGTCAGTCGGTGGAGGACATCCTTCGCCAGCATTGGCGGACCTATGGGCGCAATTACTATTCGCGGCATGACTATGAGGGGGTGGACTCGGCCGCCGCCGACGCGCTGATGGACCATCTTCGCCAAAACCTGGCGAGTTTGCCGTCCAAATGTCTGGGCGGCTTCACCGTCGATCTGGCCGACGACTTCTCCTATACCGACCCGGTGGACGGCAGCGTCAGTGCCGGCCAGGGCATCCGCATCATTTTCAGCGATGGCTCGCGCATCGTTTATAGACTGTCGGGAACCGGTACCGTGGGGGCGACGCTGAGGGTCTATATCGAACGCTTTGAACCCGATCCTGCGCGCCATGACGAGGATACCCAGCGCATTCTTGCTCCGCTGATCGATTTGGCGGAAGAGATCGCCGGCATTCGCCGGCGTACCGGCCGGGACCATCCGACGGTCATCACCTGACATGCGGTTCTTCTTCTACGGAACCCTGCTCGATGCCGAGGTCCGGCAAATGGTGCTGGCCGAGGACGTGCCGACCGAACCGGCGGTTCTCGACGGCTATCGTCGGGTGGTGGTCGCCGGGCGCAACTATCCGGTGCTGATTCCCGATCCCTCCGGCCGGGTCGCCGGTCTGCTCAGCGGGGCGCTGGCGGGTTCGGCGAGGAGCCGCCTGGTGGCTTATGAGGGGCCGGAATACCGGGTCGCCGATCTCGCGGTCGGCACCGGCGACGGCAATTCTGTTTCAGCCTCGGTGTTCCTGCAGGTCCTCGGGGTGTCCTGGCTTGACCAGGCGTGGTGCCTGGATGACTGGCAGAGGCGCCATAAACGGCAATTTCTCCGCCAGTTCTCCGGACCGGTAAACTGATCTGCTCTATGATCAGTGTGTTCCGAGCGGGTTGCGATCCCGTGGGATCACACGCCGCTCTATCGCGCCGCCAGATGGATGCCGGCGTTGAAGGGCTTGCAGGGCTGATGGCTCTGTTTCAAGCGACGGCAGGCCTGGCGGGCGCTGTCCTCAGGCAGGCCGATGACGCGGGCGCGATAGAGCGGGTGGCGGCCCTTGGCGCGGATGACGCTGACCTCGCCGTCGGATACCAGCTTGCCGAGTTTCCTCAGCGCCGTGTCGGCGGTTTCGGCGGCCTTCGCCTGATGAGAGAAGGCGCCGAGCTGGATTCCCCAATTTTCGTCGTCGGTATCGCCGGCGGCGTCGTCTTCGGCCGGACGGGCCTGGGCGACCTTGGTCCGGTTGACGGCGACATGGCCCTGTTTGGCGGCGGCCATCGCCTTCATCACGGCCTGGACCGGGGGCGTGCCGGCGGCTGACGCCGCCTCGCCGGATTGTTCCGGCATCTCGGCCAGTTCGACGCCTGAGGAGCCGGGGGTGCGGGCAAAGGCGGTGTCGAGCAGCTTGGCCATGTGACGGTCGCGCAGCGCGGCGCTCTGTCCGCCGAAGACGACGCCGATCAGGCGGCGTCCGTCGCGCTTGGCCGAAGCCACCAGATTGAAGCCGGAGGCGGCGATATAGCCGGTCTTGATGCCGTCGGCGCCCTCGTAATGTTCCATCAAATGGTTGTGGGTGTTGAGCAGGTTGCCGTTGTAATTGAATTGGCGGGTCGAAAAATAGTGATAGTCCTTGGCATGGTTATGGACCATGGCGCGGGCCAGGGTGGCCATATCGCGGGCCGAGCTGATCTGTCCCAGATTCGGCAGTCCCGAGGCGTTGCGGAACTGGGTCTGGCGCATGCCGAGTTCGCGGGCCTTATGGGTCATCCGTTCGGCGAAGGCGGATTCGCTGCCGCCGATGAATTCGGCGACCGTCACCGCCGCGTCATTGGCCGATTTGGTGACCAGGCCGAGGATGGCGTCCTGCACCAGCAGCGACTGCCCCGGCGCCAGTCCCAGTTTCGACGGCGCCTGGGCGGCGGCATGGGCCGATACCGGCATATGGTCGCCGAGATGGATGCGCCCGGCCTCCATTTCGTCGAACAGCAAATAGAGGGTCATGATCTTGGTCAGCGACGCCGGATAGTTGCGGTCGTCGGCATTGACCGAATGCAGGACCTCGCCGGTATCGGCGTCGACCACCATCGAGGCGTATTTGGCGAAGGCTGGTGAGGCCAACAGCAGAAACAGAGCCGCGGTTCCGAGAAGACGGCCGAGGCCGGCGAGAATTTTCAGGGAAGAGAGAGGCGTACAAGCGTTCAAAGCCACATCCTACCACTTTCACGGGAGCCAACCGACAACGTCGCTCCACCATAAAAAATCCGAAAATGGGTGTCCATACATTGGATGCATGGGCATAGCCATTTTTGCGTCTCATCCGATTGTGACTATCGCCGAGCCCGGCTTAGGAATCGGTTAACGAGGCGGCAAAAATTGCCCAGCGCTGGGATCCTGGCCGATTGGGTGGGGGGCGCTCCGGCAAAGCTGCCCGGCGGCACCCATAAAGATATATTCGTCCGGCGCGAATGCCGGTTAGAATGTTGTTTAGCCCAGTGGGAGCCCCAGCCGGGTTGATGTTATTTTGGGGGCAAGAGGCATAGATGATGACGCTCTGGCGAACAGGGGACTTTTACGAAGCCATGGCAGACCAATATTATAGATGTGTTGCGACGAAGACACCGGTGATCCGAACAGCGCGTATGAGCGGAAACGACAACGACCAGACGAGCGGCGGCAACCCGCGGACCGGCGTCGTCATCAAGACCCGGCCGAAAACCAAGCGGCCGTCGATGTACAAGGTGCTGATGTTGAACGACGACTACACCCCGATGGAGTTTGTCGTTCATGTATTGGAACGTTTTTTTGGCAAAAACCGGGAAGAAGCGACGCGCATCATGTTGCACGTGCATCAAAGAGGGGTGGGAGTCTGCGGCGTTTTTACTTACGAAGTCGCCGAGACGAAAGTGACCCAGGTCATGGATCTGGCACGGCAAAACCAGCATCCTCTGCAATGTACCGTTGAAAAGGAATGAATGCCGATGTTGTCGCGTAATCTCGAGCAGAGCCTGCATAGAGCCCTTGGCCTGGCCTCGGAGCGACGCCATGAATACGCGACGCTGGAGCATCTTCTGCTGTCCTTGGCGGAGGATCAGGACGCGGTGGCGGTGCTCAGGGCCTGTAATGTCGAACTGGATCGCCTGCGCCGTGATCTCACCGACTTCATCGACAGCGCGCTGGCCGACCTGGTCACCACGCGGGTCGGCGATCCCAAGCCCACCGCCGGGTTCCAGCGGGTGGTGCAGCGGGCGGCGATCCATGTCCAGTCATCCGGCCGCGAGGAGGTGACCGGCGCCAATGTGGTGGTGGCCCTGTTCTCGGAACGCGAAAGCCACGCCGTCTATTTCCTGCAGCTGCAGGACATGACGCGGCTCGATGCGGTGAATTACATTTCCCATGGCATCGCCAAGGCGCCCGGGCGTAGCCAGGGCCGGCCGGTGCACGGGGCCGACGAGGATGCCAAGGCGGACAATATGGTCAAGAAGGGCCAGGAGGCGCTGAACGCCTATTGCGTGAATCTGAACCGCAAGGCCACCCAGGGCAAGATCGATCCGCTGATCGGCCGGGAACTGGAAATCGAGCGGACCATCCAGATCCTCTGCCGGCGCTCGAAGAACAATCCCCTTTATGTCGGCGACCCCGGCGTCGGCAAGACCGCCATCGCCGAAGGACTGGCGCGCCGCATCGTCAAAGGCGAGGTGCCCGAGGTGCTGAAGAACGCCACCATTTTCTCGCTGGACATGGGAGCCCTGCTGGCCGGCACCCGCTATCGCGGCGATTTCGAGGAACGGCTGAAGGCGGTGGTTTCCGAACTGGAGGCGCTGGAAGGGGCAATCCTGTTCATCGACGAGATCCATACGGTGATCGGTGCCGGCGCCACCTCGGGGGGGTCCATGGACGCTTCCAACCTGCTGAAGCCGTCCCTGGCTTCGGGTACCCTGCGCTGCATCGGCTCGACCACCTACAAGGAATATCGCAATCACTTCGAGAAGGACCGCGCTTTGGTCCGCCGTTTCCAGAAAATCGACGTAAATGAGCCGTCGGTGGAGGATACGGTAAAGATCCTGCACGGCCTCAAGCCTTATTACGAAGCCCATCACCGGGTCCGCTACACCAACGACGCCATCCGCGCCGCAGTGGACCTGTCGGCGCGCTATATCAGCGACCGCAAGCTGCCCGACAAGGCCATCGACGTCATCGACGAGGTCGGGGCGGCGCGCATGTTGCTGCCCGAGTCCAAGCGGCGCAAGACGGTGACCGTGCGCGACGTCGAGGAGATCGTCGCCAAGATCGCCCGCATTCCGCCCAAGAGCGTCTCGGCCAACGACATGGAAACGCTGAAAACCCTCGATCGCGACCTGAAAACCCTGGTCTTCGGTCAGGATCGCGCCATCGAGGCCCTGGCCGGCGCCATCAAACTGGCGCGGGCCGGTCTGCGCGAGCCGGAGAAGCCGATCGGCTGCTATCTGTTCTCCGGTCCCACCGGCGTCGGCAAGACCGAAGTGGCGCGCCAGCTGTCCTCCATCCTCGGCATCGAACTGATCCGCTTCGACATGTCCGAATATATGGAACGCCATTCGATCTCGCGCCTGATCGGTGCGCCGCCCGGCTATGTCGGCTTCGATCAGGGGGGATTGCTCACCGATTCGGTGGACCAGCATCCGCATGCGGTTCTCCTGCTCGACGAAATCGAGAAGGCCCATCCCGACCTGTTCAATATTCTGCTGCAGGTGATGGATCACGGCAAGCTGACCGATCATAATGGCAAGACCATCGACTTCCGCAATGTCATCCTGATCATGACCACCAATGCCGGGGCTTCCGACATGGCGCGGCCGGCCATCGGCTTTAACCGTGAAGCCCGCGAGGGCGATGACCAGGAAGCCATCCAGCGGCTGTTCACCCCGGAATTCCGCAACCGTCTCGATGCCACCATCGCTTTCGCGGCGCTGAGTCCCGAGGTGGTGGCCCGCGTGGTCGACAAATTCGTCATGCAGCTCGAGGTGCAGTTGGGTGACCGCGACGTCTCCATCGAACTGTCCGATGGGGCGCGCGCCTGGCTGGCGGAAAAGGGTTATGACCGGCTCTACGGGGCGCGACCGCTGTCCCGCGTCATCCAGGAACACATCAAGAAACAGCTGGCCGAGGAGTTGCTGTTCGGGCGCCTGTCCAAGGGCGGAGTGGTCAAGGTCGATGTCAAGGACGGCGGGCTGACCTTCGATTTCCTCGAAGGCGGTCGCAGCGCCAGCAAGGAACCGGAGATGGTCGACTGATAGGTCGTCCGCCTCTGTGACTTTCGGCCGATTGCGGTCCGCCTGTGGCGCGGACCATGGTGCTCGACAGATTTCTCCTGATCCCGGCCCGTGACGGTTATGACCCAAGGCTTGGTCGGAACACAGCCTTTAGCTGTATTCTAAAAATTTATCACTCGTGAAAATATGTGCCGGATTTTTTTATAACGGGTTTCTTCCGGATTAGATAATGCAGGACAAATTTCAATTTCCACCGCTACCGGACATGTTCAGGGCGGATAAAATGAAGTTAAATCCCTTGCTGACAAAGAATGCTAGGGAAAAACTGAATAAAGTGACGGCTTCTTATCGTCCTGGTTATATGAAAGATATTTGCTGTGTGGCGGCAATAATCATAAAGTCGGCGAGGAGTATTGATTTACTTGAAGGTATTTGGAAGACTTTTGATAATGAACTTGAGGGGTTTTATAAAAAATGTGATGCAGCGGGAAGTGCCGTAGAGGCGCTTTTGAGGCAAAAAACATTGGACAAGATTGCGGTGGCCGAGGACAAATTATTAAAACAAATGGTCAATGTACTATCGACGATCCGGAATAGCGTTCGCATCATGATCAGGCCGATTTATCTGCTGAAAAAGCAGGAACTCGAGAAGGCATCCCGCCGCTAATATAGATCCGAGCCATTGAGCTGATCCGCTTATCCAGTTAAGCCGATCGACCTTTATCCTTGGTCTCTATAGGCCGCCTTCCACAAGATACTGTACTGCATATAATGTCAGGCGTAATTGTAAATTCAATTATAAGCTGTGCATATCTTGGTGATGTCCATAGTCGCGGAGGACGTCGCCTTGTCGAACCAGCTTCCGGAGTTCCCCAGGCAGTTAATGTCGTACAACTTAAAAGACAATACCCAGCTTAATAAAGAAATAAAAGAAATGTTATGTGATCTTGCAGCAAGATATATGGAAGTGTCGGCTGCAATTAGAATAAAATGGACGTATCCAGAAGAAGAAATGAGAAAGAGTAAGATTCCTGAAGTGACAATTGGCACTCGATATCTGAAAGAATATAATAATATATTCGCAAAAGAAATGGACGAGTGGATTTTAGCTCTAAATGAGTTGCTGTGCGGCGGTAAAATTGCTCCTGCGGAAAAGCCGGCTATCGAAGAGATGAGACGGAGATTGAAGCTTCTTCAAAGAAACACCGCCGACGCGGTGTGGGCGGCACTCAAATCGAATTACCGGCAGGCGGAAAAGCGGCTCGATAAGCGCACACCGGCAACTCGTCGGATCATCGGCTAAACATCACGCCTGGGGCGGTTCCGTGGGGGGCTGTTCGACCGCCGGAGCCGGCGCCTCGGTGGGCGCCGGAACGGTTTGCAACTCGCGGCGGAGATTGCGCAGCCGCTGGTCCAGGACCAGCAGGTCGGCTTGCAATCCTTCCAATGTCTTGACGGTGGCGGCGCGATCCTTCGCTTGGCCGTCGGTCTGTTCGGCGAGGCGCTTTTCGAGAGTGTTTGCCAACTCAGTGAGGCGTCGCTGGGAGTCGATTTGCATCGCCTCCTTGGATTTTTCCAGATCCTCGATCAGGTCGCGCTTGATCCATTTGAGGCGCTTGTCGACCTCCGCCTCGATCCGCTTCTGGCCTTCTTCGACATCGGCCTTGATCTCGATCTTCAATTCATAGGCATTCCTCACCAGATTGCCCATATGAACAACCAGCGCGCCGCCCACCACCAGGATTAATCCGGCGGCGAGCGAGAACAGCGTGATTGACCAAAAGCTCATGCGGGTGGGTCAGTCCTCGGTCTCGACGACAAAACGGTCCGGTGCATCGGACAGCATCTGGACGGAAAGGGTGCCGTTCTGCGACCGTATGATCAGTTCAGAGAACCATTGTCCGGGTTCCACTTCCATCGGCTTGCCCAGCGACAGGCCGACGACGTTTTCCATGTCCATGCTGATGCTGTGGTTGTCGAGAAAGGACACGGACGCCACGGTTTTGGCCTTGTTCATAAATTCCTCGATCAGCGTGGGAAAATATGCACGGCGACCCGGCGGTTGATCGCCTGGTTGGCCGGCAGGGGGTTGTTGTTGATGTCGCGGTTGGACACTTTCGGGCGGGTATCGGCCAGTCCCTCGGCGGCCAACCGGGTCGGCTCGATGCCGTTCATGATGAAGAAGCGCACCACCATGGTGGCGCGCGCCGCCGACAGCTCCCAGTTGGAGGGGTAGACCGGCGTGTTGATCGGCGTGTCGTCGGTGTGGCCCTGCACTTCGATCTGGAAGGCCGAATAGCGCGGTGAATTGAGCGTCTGCCCCAGTTGCGTCAGGGTCGGCACGAAGTCTTCCTTCAGCCGGGCGGTTCCCGGCTCAAAAAAGGTGCCGGAATCGAAATCAAGGACCAGGCCGCGATTGTCCGAGCCGATGGCCACCTGGTTGTCGTCGATCTTCAGGCCCTTCAGCACCTGGCCGATATCGGTCTTCAACTCCTGCATCGGCTTGGCGGCTTCGCGTTTGCCGATATCCTGCGCCATGCCGCCCTGGACCTGTTCGTATTTTACCGGGTCGATATGGGACATGGAGATCAGCAGGACGAAAAACGCCATCAGCAGAGTGATCATGTCCGCGTAGGACATTAACCAGTCTTCTTTTTCCTCAGGCGGTTTGACGTCGAATTTTGAGGACATTGCCCGTCAGCTCTTGGCGCTCAGCATTTTGTCGATGTCGAAATGCAGCGCCGGATCAAGGAAACTGTTCATCTTATCCTGGATATAGCGGGGGTTGCGGCGCTCGGCCAGCAGGGCCAGGCCTTCCGACACCAGGTACTGGCGGAAGCGCAGGATCTCCTGGCGCTGCTGCACCTTGCTGGCGGTCGGCAGCAGCAGGATGCGGGCGAAGGTGACGCCGTAGAGCGTGCCCAACAGGCCGACCGCCATGCCGGGGCCGATTTTCGACGGGTCCGAGCCCATATGGTCAAGCATGATCACCAGCCCGACCAGGGTGGCGATCATGCCGAAGGCCGGGGCGTTTCCCGCCATGTTGCGGAGGATTTCGGCCGGCACCAGCTGGCGATGGAAGGTGGTCTCGATGGTGTTGGAAAGGATCTCGCGCACTTCGGCGCCGGTATAGCCGGAAATCACCAGATCGACGCCGAAGGCCAGAAAGCGGTCCTGCTGGCGCAGTTTCTTGGCGTCCGCCTCCAGGGCCGGCAAGCCGGATTTCTGCACCATATAGCCCCAGCGGATGACCCGTCCGACCTCGCTGGTCAACATGTTGCGCCCGACCTTCTGGGTAAAGAAGATCGAGGCCGAAATCTTCAGCGCCTGATAGACATAGCGCGGCTCATAGGCAACGAAAGCGGCGGCGCCGGTGCCGCCGATGACCATGATGAAGCCTGCTGCATGCAGAAAGACCAGGTAATTGTCCGTGTTAAGGACAATCGAACCGAGGAATAATCCGATGCCGAATAGAAAGCCCAGTATGGTGGGTATCGACATGAACTCGCGAGCCTGACTTTATTGTTCCCGATAGGTCGTCAGGTATTGTGAGGCATATCTGTCGGTCGGGCAATAAGAACGACTAAGCACCGTTTAAGCAGGGCCTCGCAGATCGAGGGCCACTTCGACGATTTCCCCTTCGACCAGACGGATCCGCTTGAAACCCAATGTCTCGATGAATTTCAGCATGCGGATGTTGTCGTGCAGGACCTGGCCGACGATCTGGCCGGTACCGCGGACCTTGCAATGGCGGATGATCTTGTTCATCAGCAGGCGACCGAGGCCGGTATCCTTGAGGTCGGAACGGACCACGACGGCGAATTCGGCCTTTTCGTTGTCCGGGTCGCACATGGTGCGGACCACACCCCAGGTTTCGTTCACCCCGTCATCCAACGGTACGGCGATAAAGGCCATCTCGCGGTCATAGTCGATCTGGGTGAGGCGAGCCATTTCGGTATGCGGCAATTCCCCGACCAGGCCGAAGAAGCGGAAGCGGATATCCTCGGGGGTCAGGCGGGAGACGAACTGGTGATGATTGGGCTCGTCTTCCGGGCGGATCGGGCGCAGCAGGACAGTCCTGCCGTTTTTCAGGGTGACCACTTCCTCCAGATCCTTGGGATAGGGCTGGATGGCCAGGCGTTCGCTGCCGGTCGAGGCCGGGTCGAGGCGGATGCGGGCATCGACGGCGATCACCCCGGAGGCGTCGGCGAACAGCGGGTTGATGTCGAGTTCGACAATCTGCGGGATGTCGATGATCAGTTGCGAAATCTTGATCAGCGACAGCGTGATGGCTTCGAGGTCGACGGCCGGGCGATCGCGGTAGCCGTGCAGCAGTTTGGCGATCCGCGTCCGTTCGATGAGGTCGCGGGCCAGGCTGGTATTGAGCGGCGGCAGGCCGATGGCGAAATCATGAATGATTTCCACCGCGGTGCCGCCCTGGCCGAACATCAGCACCGGCC
The DNA here is from genome assembly GCA_013349665.1 of Rhodospirillaceae bacterium. Classification (GTDB taxonomy): domain Bacteria; phylum Pseudomonadota; class Alphaproteobacteria; order Rhodospirillales; family Magnetospirillaceae; genus DUZF01. The sequence goes on from DUZF01000051.1 coordinate 16,467, forward strand.
CGAAAATCGGATCGGTAGAAACGCCGATGATGATTTCATGGGCGCCGGCGCGGTTGGCCATGCGTTGCACGGTGAAGCCGTCGATGCGGGCTTCGGGAAATTTTACGCCGACCCGTTCCAGCATCAGATTGCCGGCCTTTTCCACTTCAAAGGGGCCGGCCAGATTGAGGACGACGCCGCCG
>DUZF01000052.1 GCA_013349665.1 Rhodospirillaceae bacterium
CGCGGGCTCATCCCTGCCCTGTCATCGGCATTGCGCGGCGCGCCGTGATTGAGGACGGCCAATGGATGCCGACGGTCGTCATCCGGACGGATGATCATCGCTTCCAGCGTTATCCTCTCGACCTGGCCGGCTTCGGAGAATGAAACCGGCAGCCCGATCTCCTCCTCGACCACACCTGTGGCACCGGATGATCCGGAAAGGACCAGCAAGAGGAGAAAGATGGCCGCAAACAACTTCATGGTATTTACTCCTATCTTGCGGGTTAGATTAACCGAGACGCGGCGGATACACACTGGCACTTTGAAGGCCATAGACGTTCGGGGAAGGGAAACCAGGGCATGCGAGATCCACAGGCCAGGGACTTAAAGACAACCCAGGCTGTCTTCACTGATCGCCTGCTGGGCGCCATGGCGGCGGGTATTGTCCTTGCGGGTGCCTGGAGCGCCGCGGCAAACGGCGCCGACCTCAACGCCCTGGTCAGCGAAGTTGCCGGCCATTTTGATTTGCCGGGCGCCGTCCTGCTGGTGTCCGGTCCGAACGGCACGGAAACCGCGACCACCGGCTTCGCCGACCTTATCTCGCGGACCCCGGTATCGGAACAGACCCGCTTCCATGTGGCGTCCGTCGGCAAGATGCTGACGGCGGTCGCCGTGCTGCAGCTGGTCGACGAGAAAAAGCTGTCGCTCGACGACCCGGTCCTGCCATTCCTCGACCGCCGCGACGCCCAACGGATCACCCATGCGAACACGGCGACGATCAGACAGTTGCTGTCACATACATCGGGCCTTCCCGATTGCCTGCGCAACGCATCGTTTTCCACCCCGGAGCATCCGTCCATCACCTGGACCGCCGCCGAGGCTTTGCGCCAAGGAAAATGCCTGGGGCCGACCGCCCCAGGGATCTATTCCTATTCCAACACCAACTACATCATGCTCGGCTATATCCTCGAAAAGATCGAAAAAGACAGCCTTCCCGGGATCCTCACGCGACGCGTCCTGAAACCGCTCGAGATGACCACCAGCACAGCAAGCGTCGATGTCACCGCCCCCGCCGGCCTGGCCCATGGCTATCGACCGGCGACGCCGCAAGGGGAACGGAAGGACGCCAGTCTGCTGGCCTGGTCATCCCATCTGGGCGACGCCCCGCTGACCACCACCGCCGCCGATCTGGCGCTGTTGTTCAAAGATCTCTTCGGACCCTCCACGCGCCTGCTGTCGCCGCCGATGCTTGCCGCCATGCGCTCGGAATGGGGTAAAGACGAAGACGAAGCCTATGGTTTCGGCCTTGAACTGGTTCCCACCAAGAACGGTATCCGTCACGGCCACAGCGGACGCTTCGCGGGATATTGTGCGGAAGCGTGGTTCTATCCGGAAAAAGAAACCACCGTCATTTTCCTCGGTAACGGAGACGAACACACCGAGGACGATGTCATGGAACTGATCGAATCGCGGCTGTTCCAGACTTCCGCACAGACGAGCGGGCAAGCTCAGTAGGGCCCGACGAACGCCTTATTGACATGGCAGATATGCAGAACCACAGAAACCGCACAGCATTGCACTGCAGCATGGCACAGAATATAATAAACTACAGGTGAAAACTTGGAGTAACTGTCATGCCAAGCGCCATTACTATGTCGAACAAGCTCTGCACACATGACGACGAGCGGCCCGCCGTGATGTGGCGTGTGGCTGACGTGGTTGTCCCAATACTCTTTATGGCTTGCTTGCTGGGAAGTGTGGCCACTATTTACCACAACAACCTGCCGACGACGACGGCTGAGAACTCAATTACGGATCAGATTTCAAAAGTGTCTGTTTGGCCTTAAGGCCTAGAAATCCAGTTCATCTCTGAGAAACTGCCTCAGTTGGCGAATTTCCTGGGAGGCGAAGCCGACCATTTCCTGGTTGACGCTGGCATTGCCGTAAGCCTCCAGTACGCCCAGACCAAGTTTATTGAGGTTGGACATAAAGTCCGGCCGGCAGCCGATTGAGGTCGGCACCAGCATTTGTCGCGCCTGCTCGGCGGTCATGCCGAGACCCTCAAGAAACGTCTTGTCGTAATTTGCGCCGCCGGCGCTGGTTTGCACCAACAGGAAGCGGATGGCTTTGCCCGCCTTTACCAGCGGGCGGACCAGCGCGGTCGTCGACGCGATATCGGCGGAGGTCGGCAAGGTGGGGATCAGAACCATCTGTGCCGGCGACGCCATGGCGCAGATGTCCTCGACCGGGCACCCGGCCAGCGTATTGATCAGGACGATTTCCGTTGCCTCGCGCTTGCGCTCTTTCAGCAAAGCACCAATTTCCCCTGCCTTCGCGGCAAGGAAAACCGGCATCGTCGGAAAGGTGTTGGCGGCCCGCACCGCATTCAGGGCAGCCATCAGACCATCTGCTCTGAAGTCGATCGCCGCCGCCTTGATCCCGGCATCGTCAAGCGCCACCAACAAATCCCATGCGGTTCTGCTTTTGCCGATACCCTTTTTGGAATTCGCGATGGCGATGATTTTCATACGGACTTGCCCATTTACTGATGCTACCCTTCGCTAGCGTCCCGATTCCGATGTTCGCAACATTTGATCCAGGCCGCGATCGAACTTCGGAATCGATAAAGACACTAGCAACTATTTGAATCTAGTGTGGTTCATGAATTTGAAGTTCCTGAAATCCTTTGCGGCGCAATGGCAGGAACTTCGAATTCACCACACTAGCCCCCCAGACGGCGGGATTGAAGACTAACAAATGACAACAGGACCTGACAGCTTTCCAACACAACTTCTGGATTTTACCATTCTGGTGGTGGATGACGGCGAAATCACGCGCCGAATGATGGTTGGCTTGTTGAGGGCCATCGGCTTCCAAGATGTGATTGCGGCTGAGGACGGTGCGGTTGCCCTCGATCTGCTTGCAGATGAGCAAATTCGACCCGACATCATCTTGTGCGATTGGCTGATGCCCAATGTCGACGGGCTCGAAGTCTTAACCAGGATCCGCAAGACGGCTGGGCATCCCAAGTTTATCATGGTAACCGCCGTAGACAACATCGAGGCGGCGATGCTGGCGAGAGCCCATGGCGCGGACGGCTATCTGATCAAACCGGTCACCAAGGCCAGCCTGCAAAAGGTCATCGACGATACCCTCGGTCGCTTGTAGGAGCCTGTCTGGCCTTACCATCGCCATTTTGTCGTTCTATAAGGCTTAATGACTGAAAAAGGATTGAGCCAAATGGGCAAGCGGTTTCTGGCGGTATGGGCGGCATTGGCGCTTGGCTTTCTGCTTGCCGCGGGACCTTCGCAGGCCCAATACGATCCGGGATTGGCGGAACTTGCGCAGCGCACCGCCGACACGGCGATGGCTCTCGGCCAATACGATTATCCTCAGCGACTGGCCTATCTGGCGCAGGATATGCGGCAGTATGGGCAGGTCGGCGGCAACGTGGTAACGCAGACGTTAAGGGACATGGTGGCTCAAAATCCCGCCTTGCAGCCGGCTACCCAGCAACTGGCCAATGATCTGAACGCCCAAGCCTACGCCGCGGCACCGCAAATGGTGCCCATGGCGCCGGCGCCACCGGTTGTTCCAATGATCTTCTTGGAACGGGAATTCAGGCACGAACACGAATTGCAGGAAGAACGCTTCCGCCGCGAGCAAGAAGAACGCTTCCGCCGCGAACAAGCCGAACACCAACGGCCGCCGCCGGCGGCGGCGCATCCGCCCCAGGCCGCGGCGCCGGCCCCTCAGCCGGTGCCACCCCATGCGCAGCAGCCTGCCGCCGCCGCACCGTCGCCGGTCCAGACGCGGCCATCACAGTCCCAGCAGCCGTCCGCTCAGCCACATGCCGAGCATGAGCATAAATGCAATCCTGAGCATGAGCACTGCCCGCGCTGACCCGGCTGCAGAAAGGTCCTGGTGCAAAGATGGATGAAATCGCATTTGCCCGCGCGCTACACGTCCTCGCGGTCGTTCTCTGGATCGGCGGCGTAGGCTTTGTGACGACGGTTTTGCTGCCCTCCGTACGGCGGCTCAAGGGGCCTGACGAACGTTTGGCCCTGTTCGATTCAATCGAGCGTCGGTTTGCCTGGCAGGCGCGGGGCACCACGCTGATGACAGGGGCCACCGGGCTGTACATGCTGGTGCGTCTCGATCTTTGGCAACGATTTTCCTCCGCCATGTATTGGTGGATGGATGCCATGGTCTTGGTCTGGGCCGTCTTCACCTTAATGCTGTTTGTCGCCGAACCCCTGGTTCTGCATCGCTGGCTGACGGCGCGCGCGAAGACCGCCCCCCAGGCAACGTTCAACCTTGTCGAAAGGTTGCATTGGGTTCTGCTGACCCTCAGCCTGATCACCGTCCTCGGCGCCGTTGCCGGCAGCCATGGTTTCGTTCTCTTTGATTATTGATCGTTATTTGAACAGCTGGGTCTGGCTCGGCTGCGCCTTGCAGAGATCAATTAAATGAGCCATCGCCTTCACAACCTGGTTTATGTTTTCGGCAAGTCCATCGATAATTATATAATTACCCGCCAGGCTTGAGTCCAAAATCACGCAATTGGCGCCATCCGAACATACGAACGTCGCCGATCCGTTCTCAACCCATTTCGGACTCCGTTCCAGCGATCTGGCCTCAAATACTTTCCGGTGGTCAGTGGCATTGGCCGAAGTGCTGTCGTTCGGTTTGGAGTAGGAGAACAGACAGGTCTGCCGCTCAAAAAATATGCCGAGAACCTTATTGCGGAGAAAGGACACCGTATCGGCATAGGACGGCTCATCGGCCATAGCCGGCTTTTCCATGAACAATCCCAAAATAATAATGACGCCAACAATAAGAAGCTTTTTTATTGACATCTTTAACTCCTGAAAAAGTTCGACAACACGGCTCTAATTTTTGCTTCGTTTCATTAAATTCGCCGAGACCGTCTTACGACCAGATTATTGAGCCCCCCATTCTGCCGAGATCAGAGGCAGCCCAAGCGTTCATCCGATCGCACATCATCGCTGAGAATTTAATCCAAAACAAACGCGGTGAGAAACCGAGAACCGCGATTCTGCCGGGCAGCGTTATGAATGAAATGTTACCCAGCAACGAGGAAGGGCCTAGCCGTTGCCAGCTAAGCCCTTGATTTTACTGGCGCGCCCTAGTGGACTCGAACCACTGACCTACCGCTTAGAAGGCGGTTGCTCTATCCGGCTGAGCTAAGGGCGCTGCGGTACGGCTCAGCCGACGCGATCGAATTTAAAGTTGTCGGCGTAATTCTTTGGCACCGGCGGCGCCGAGGCGCGATCTTCCGTCAGGACGTAGGTATATCCCGAGCGTTTGGCGAAGGCCACCGCCTCGTCCTGGGTCTCGAAGGTCATTCTCACCTGGCCGCGGGTATCACGGGAGCCGTTCCACCCCATCAGCGGGTCCGGTTCCTTGCGGTCGCCGGGGGCGAATTCGACGACCCAACGCCGGCTGTTGGCGCGCCCAGATTGCATGGCATTCTTGGCCGGGCGATAGATACGAACCTCAGGCATGTGGAAACTCCCCGGAGTCTTACTAAGGGACAAAGGCCGTCAATGGGTTAGCATACCACCAGGAAAGCTTCAACGCGCATGTTTCGGCCACCGGCGAATCCCCTCCCCCCTGTCCGTGGAGGCGGCCCCCCACCTTTGGGGGCTAGGCGCACCCCCAAGCGGGCCATAGCATTGGTCGAAACTGTCCGAGAACCCGCCCCATGACCCATGACCTCGACCTTATTCTCGCCCATATGATCTCCAGACGGGCGGCTGAAACCCCCCATCTCGATGTCCTCACCTTCGTCGAGATTCTCCCCGACGGCAGCTTCGCCGAGGAAGTGCGGACTTATGGCCAGCTGTGGGCCAACGGGCTGAGAATGGCCGAGGCGCTGATCGAAGAATCCGGCATGAACGAGGGCGACAAATTCGCCCTGATCATGCAGAACCATCCCGAATTCATCGATGCCATGGTCGGTTCGTCGATCGCCAATACGGTGTTCGTGCCCATCGATCCGCGCACCAAGGGCGCCCTGCTGCGCTACATGATCGATTACGCCGAATGCCGTGGCGTCGTTTGCGCCGATTACGCGCTGGCGCATCTGCTCGACGGCGTGCTGGCCGAGCTGCCGCGCATCGAATGGGTATGGGTGATTGATACCGGCCTTGGCCTCAAACTGCCGGAGGATCGGCGATTCCGCTGGTGGCGCCAGGCCCTCGACCGCACCGCCGGACATGTGGTGATCCGCGCCAACAATCCGGCCGAACCCATGCAGATGCTGTACACCTCCGGCACCACAGGCAATCCCAAGGCCATCCTGGCGCCGCATGCCCGCTTCGGCGGCGTCGCCCAGATCGGCCAGCTGATCGGCCTCACGCCCGCCGACCGCCCCTACACCGGTCTGTCGCTGACCCATGCCAATGCCCAGCTGGTGACCCTCGGCTGCACCCTGAAGATGGGTCTGCGCACCGTCATCAGCCGCAAATTCACCAAATCCCGCCTGTGGGACATCACCCGCCGCTACGGCTGCACGGTGTTCAATCTGCTGGGCGGCATGACCATGGCCATCTACAGCGAGCCGGAACGCCCCGACGATGCCGACAATCCGGTCCGCTATGTGCTGAGCGCCGGCATGCCGGCGGTCATCTGGGAAAAATTCGAGACCCGCTTCGGCCTCCAGGTCTTCGAGTTCTACGGCCTGGCCGAAGGCGGCCTGACCTTCAACCCGCCCGGTCACGGCCCCGTCGGCAGCGTCGGCAAGCCGCCACCGAACATGCTATGCACCATCCGCGACGACGCCGACCAGGAATGTCCGGACGGTGAGCCGGGGGAAATCTGCTTCCGCTTCGTCGACGGCTCGCTGCCGGCGTTTTCCTATTTCAAGAATGCCGAGGCCACCGGCGAGCGTCTGCGCGACGGCTGGTTCCGCACCGGCGACATCGGTCGCAAGGATGCCGAGGGCTGGCTGTATTTCGAATACCGCAAAGGCGGCGGCATCCGCCGCAACGGCGACTTCGTCACCGCCGCCACCGTGGAAAAGGTGATCGCCGAATATCCCCTGATCGACGACGTGTTCGTCTATGGCCTGGCCTTGCCGACCAATACCCCGGGAGAGAAAGAGATCGTCGCCGCGGTGCGCACCGCCGATGCCGCCGGCTTCGACCCCAAGGACCTGATGCGCCACTGCAAGGGGCAGTTACCGGCCAATTTCCTGCCCGGCTTCATCCAGGTGGTGCCGGAAATCCCTAAGACGGCGTCGGAAAAGCCGCAGGAACGGTTCCTGGTCGAGGCCTTCCACAACAATCCGGAGCAGGTTCACCGGATGGCCGCCGACTGACGGCCATCCGGCTCCTAGTGTCCCGATTCCGAAGTTCGTAGCATTCGATCCAGGCCGCAATCGAACTTCGGAATCGCTAAGGACACTAGCAACTATTTGAATCTAGTCAGGTGGCGGTATAGCCGCCGTCGACGGCGAACTCCGCCCCGGTGACGAATTTCGACGCCTCCGAGGCGAGGAACAGGATGACATTGGCGATGTCGGACGGCTCGCCGAAATGGCCCAGCGGATGGGCCGCCTTATAGGCCGCCTCGGCGGTGGCGTAATCCGGGGTGATGCCCAGTTCCGCCGTATGGATCAGCAGGTTGTCGGCCATCTTGGTCCAGATGACGCCGGGATGGACCGAGTTGATGCGCACATTCTGCTTGCGGTGCCCGCATTCGACGGCCGTCGACTTGGTCAGCAGCCGCACCGCCCCCTTGGAGGCGCAATAGGCCGACAGGCCGTCGAAACCGGCCAGTCCGGCGATGGACGACAGATTGACGATCGAGCCGCCCTTGCCGGCCCGACCGCCCGGCGCCATGGCCCGCACACCGTGTTTGATGCCGAGAAACACCCCGGTCACATTGATATCCAGCATGCGCCGAAAATCCTCGACCTTGGTGTCGGTGACAAAGGACATGAATTCGATACCGGCATTATTGACCAGGATGTCGAGGCCGCCGAAGGTCGCCAGGGTCTTGTCGATCACCTGCTCCCACTGGCTTTCGCTGGTCACGTCCTGTTCGAGAAAGGCCGCCTTGCCGCCGGCGTCGGTGATCGCCTTGACAGTGGCGCGGCCCTCATCGGCCAGCAGATCGGTGACCATCACCTTGGCACCGGCCTGGGCCAGGGCCTTCGCCGTTTCGCCGCCCAGGCCGCGGGCGCCGCCGGTCATCAGGGCCACCTTACCGTCCAGGCGCCAGGCTTTCGCGTAATCAGTCATCTCGTTATTTCCCCCATTGAATGTATTTATGTTTATTGAGCGGTATACCCTCCATCGATCACCAATTCAGATCCGGTGACGAAGCTGGACTCGTCCGAGGCGAGAAACAGCACCCCATAGGCGACTTCCCGCGGGCGGCCCAGCCGGCCCATGGGACAGCGGACATTGACGATATGGTCATGCGCCGCCTTGGCGACGTCCGGCCCCAGTTCGCCCAGGGCCTTGGCCACCATCGGGGTGTCGATATAGCCGGGATGCACGGAATTGACGCGGATGCCCATCCGCGCGCAATGCAGCGCCGCCGATTTGGTAAAGATCCGCACCGCCCCCTTGCTGGCATTGTAGGCGGCAAGCCCGGGCTCGCCGACGATCCCCTCGATCGAGGAGATGTTGATGATCGAGCCGCCATGCCCCTTCATCGCCGCGATGGCCTTCTGCGTCCCCAGGAAGACCGCGTCGCTGTTGACGGCGTTGAGACGGCGCCAGCCTTCCAGGGTTTCCGTCTCGACATCGGCAATCCAGGCAACGCCGGCATTGTTGACCAGAATGTCCAGTTTACCGTGGCGGCGCAGGGTCTCGCCGACGACGCGGTCCCACTCCTCGGGGCGGGTGACGTCATGATGTTCGAAGGACACGGCAAAGCCGCGTTCGGCCAACCGCGTCGTCTCCGCCGCGCCGGCGACCGCGTCGACGTCGGTCAGCACCACCGTCGCCCGTTCCTCGGCCAGCAGTTCGGCGGCGGCCAGACCCAATCCCTTGGCCGCCCCGGTGACGATGGCTACCTTGCCGGCAACTCGTCCCATGCCTGTCTCTCCCTCCCCTTAACAGGACAACAGCAGCGGCATGGTGACACTGCGCAGCATGTAGCGGGTCCCCGAGCCGCGCATCAGACCGCCACCGCTGTTGGCGCCCATCACCAGCAGATCGACCTTGAGTTCGGCGGCCCGCAGCAGCAGGCTGTCCATGACCCCGACTTCGCGCAGGTCCTCGTCGATGATCCGCTCGACCTTGGCGGCAATGCCATGCGCCGTCAGCGCCTTGGTGATGTCCAGCTGCGGCAGATCGGACGGCAGCTTGCGACCCTCGGTTTCGCGCAGCGTGATCAGCGACACCTGCGACGCCTTGGCCAGCAGCGGCAACGCATCATGCAGGGCCCGGCTGGCCTCGCGGCTGCCGTTCCAGGCGACGCCGACCTGATCGCCGACCGCCGCCCCGGCGCTGTTGCGCGGCACCATCAGCACCGGCCGCCCACCATAATTGAGCACTTCCTGAACATATTCGGCCGGCACATGGGAATGTTCCCGCGACCATTGTCCAAGCATCACCAGATCAACATAGCGGGCGCAGACCGCGGTTTCCTCGACGACGAATTCCGGTTCGCCATGCGGCAGTTGCAGCCATTCCGACTCCAGCCCGGAGCCGTCGACGGCACGGCGGAACTGTTCGGCGGCGATCTTGGCGGCGGCTTGCAGATGGCTGCTCGCCCGGCGCGCGGTAATCGAGGCGGTATCGCTGTCGACGCGGGCGAACAGGCCGACCAGCCGGGCACCCAGCCGCTTGGCCAGGGCAACCGCCGTCCGCAAACGCGCCTCGGCGATCTCGTCGCCGTCGATCTGTACAAGAATATCTTTCATTTGCCGTCCCCCTGACACCTGTCCGCAAGTGACTTTATGACCAAGCCATAGCTCGCCCACCCACCCAAGAGGGTTGGGCCTCCCGTTAAAAATGGGGGGCCTGTCGATAATCTTGCCGGGGCGGTCGAGCACATGGCATCATGGTACCAACAATACCAATTTGGTACCAATACAAGGGGAACGTCCATGAGAATGTTCGACCATTTCATCCGCGCCGCCAAAATGTGGCCCGATCGCGCCTGTTTCATTTCCGGCCAGACCACGCACACCTACGCCGAGATCCTGGCCTATTGCCGGCGCATCGGCGCCGCGCTGCGCGCTCTGCCCATCGAGGAAAACGCCCGGGTCGCGGTCTACAGCCCCAATGACAGCATGGGGTTCACCTGCATTCTCGGCACCCTGGCCGGCAACTACACCTGGGTGCCGCTGAACGCCAAGAACGCCGCCGACGAAAACGCCTACATCATGGACAACACCGGCTGCGAGGTTCTGTTCTATCACAGCAGTTTCGTCGAACAGGTGGCGCATATCCGGGCCAATGTCCCCGGCCTCAAGGTCCTCGTCTGCATCGACCGCCATGACGGTGACTGCCGCTCGCTGACCGAGTTCATGCAGTCGGCCACCGCCGAACTGCCCGACTATGCCGACGAACCGGACCGCCGGGTGTGCATCCTGTCCTCGGGCGGCACCACCGGCCGTCCCAAGGGCGCCGTGTGGAGCAACCATCTGTGGGAAGCTGAAATCAGCACCTATTGGGCCTGCGCCCCCTTCGAGGGCCATGCCGTCCATCTGGTGGCGGCGCCGATGACCCATGCCGCCGGCGTCACCGCCTTCTGCCTGTTCCCCCGCGGCGCCACCCAGGTGATCATCGACAAGGCCGATCCGCTGCTGGTCATGGAAACCATCCAGCGGCACAAGGTCACCCACCTGTTCCTGCCGCCCACCGTCATCTACATGATGCTGGCCCATCCCAAGGTCCGCGACTTCGATTACTCGTCGCTGAAATATCTGCTCTATGCGGCGGCGCCGATGTCGCCCGACAAACTGACCGAAGCGATGAAGATCTTCGGCCCGGTGATGGCGCAAAGCTACGGTCAGGTCGAGGCGCCGATGTTCTGCACCTTCATGACCCCCAAGGAGCATGAAGAGGCGCTGACCCAGGGCAAGGAAAAGCGGTTATGGAGCGCCGGGCGCCCGACCCTGCTGACCCAGGTCGAGATCATGGACGACGACGGCAATCTGCTGCCGCCCGAGGAACGGGGTGAAGTCGTCATCCGCGGCAATCTGGTGATGGACGGCTATTACAACAACAAAGAGGCCACCGACGCCGTTTCCACCTTCGCCTGGCATCACACCGGCGACATCGGTTACAAGGACGAGGACCATTTCGTCTATATCGTCGACCGCAAGAAGGACATGATCATCAGCGGCGGCTTCAACATCTATTCCACCGAAGTCGAACAGGCGGTGCTGTCCCACCCGGCGGTCCAGGAATGCGTGGTGATCGGCGTTCCCGACGACAAATGGGGCGAGGCGGTGAAGGCGGTGGTCGAGATCAAGGCCGGCCATAAGGTCACCCCCGAAGAGATCGTCGCCCTGTGCAAGGAACGCCTCGGCAGCGTCAAGGCGCCGAAGACCGTCGAGGTTTGGGAAACCCTGCCCCGCAGCGCCGTCGGCAAGGTGCTGAAGCGCACCATCCGCGACAAATTCTGGGCCGGACGGCAGCGGGCCATTTAGAGCGGTTCGCAGTGGGCCAGCAAGCCGTGCTGCAGCAGATGGTATAGCTCCGCGAAGGCCTCGCTGAGCGGCAATCCGGTGGCGGCGAGAAAATCGGGGTCCTTGAGGCGTCGGGTCGACGCCTCCATGACCTCGGCCACCAGGATCGCGTTGATCCGGCGGAACGCCCCCTGCTCGACCCCTTTCTCGACCAGGCCGCGCAGGCTTCCCATGCGCTGATGCATATGCGCCTCCCAGGCCTTGCGGGCCCTGGGAAAGCCGGCGACGTCGGCGCTGAAGGCCGAGCCGATCTTGCGGGTTTCGCTGACCGCCGGCCGCAGATAGGCGGCGATGGCCAGGTCCGGCGAGGCCGCCACCGCCGCCTCGCGGTCGCCCATGCCGCGAACCCGCGCCAGATAGCGCTCCAGCACCAGGAGAAACAGATCCTCCTTGGTCGGCGCCAGTTCGTAAAGCGTCCGGCGGGAACAGCGCAAGGCCCGGGCCAGTTGGGCGACGGTGACCTTGCGGAAGCCGTCCTTGAGAAAAATGTCCTCCAGCGCATCCAGGGTTGCGTCGGTTCGCGAGGCCGGGCTGTCGTCGTTTTGGAAATCAAGCATCGGGACACGACAATAGGTCAGCCCCGACCCACCTGTAAATATAGCCCCTCTTTTGAGGAGCCCCCATCCGCAATCGGTGCGCCGCGCCCTCGGCCTGCCTATCCTGGCGACCAGCAAATAATCCAGGGAGGATGGAGTCATGGCGTATTCTGAATGGCCAAGCGTGCCGAAGGCGAAACTGGGTCCCTGGGGGGCGCAATCGCCGCTGCTCGGACCGGCCGCGGATTTCCAGGACGTGCTGCGCAAATTCGCCGTCAATACGATGCGCCCGCTGGGCACCGCGCTCGACAAGCTGACCGCCGAGGAGGTGGTCGCCAAATCCTCCAAGTTCTGGGAATTCTGGGGCGAGTTCAGAAAGTTGGGCATCACCGTCGACGCCCTGATGGCCCTGCCGCCGGATGAGGCGGGCGTGCTGTTCGCGGTGCTGTTCGAGGAGTTCGGCTACGGCGACTCCGGCTTGGCGATCTCGGTCGGCGCCAGCACCTTGCCGAAATATATCGCGGCGCGCATGGGCCGGATGGACCTGGCCGCCAAGATCCCCGATGACCAAATCGGCTGCTGGCCGATCACCGAACCCGATCACGGCAGTGACACCCTGGATCCGACGGCGGCCATTTGCCACCCGACCGGAAATTACGGCCGGCCCAATTGCATCGCCAAGATCACCGACGGCAAGGTGATCGTCCGCGGCCAGAAATCGGCTTGGGTCTCCAATGGCCCGGTGGCCGACTGGGGTATCGTCTATTGCTCCGCCGACACCAAGGCCGGACCCGACCCGCGGGGCGGCGTCTGCGTCATCGTGCCGATGAACAGCCCCGGCGTCAGCCGCGGCAAGCCGCTGGAGAAAATGGGTCAGCGGGCCCTGCCGCAGGGCGAGGTGTTCTTCGACAATGTTGAACTGGACATTTCCTATGTCCTGGCCGAGCCGAAGGATTACGCCAAGGCGGTCTATATGATCCATACCGAGGCCAATTCCCTGATGGGCGCCATCTTCGCCGGCCTGGCCCGCGCCGCCTATGATCATGCCTATGAATATGCCCATGAGCGGCGCCAGGGCGGGGTCCCCATCATCCGCCACCAGTCGGTGGCGACGCGCATCTTCCATATGTTCCGCAAGGTGGAGATGGCGACGGCGATGGCGCGGCGCGTCATCAGCTATAATTTCCAGGCCCCCCTGCCGGCGTTGCAGTGCGGCATGAGCACCAAGGTCACCTCGACCGCCACCGCCTTCGAGGTTGCCAGCGAGGCCTTGCAGATCTTCGGCGGCAACGGCATGACCCGCGAATATCCCATGGAGAAGCTGCTGCGCGACGCCCGGGCGTCGATGATCGAGGACGGCTGCAACGAAGTGCTGGCGATCAAGGGCGGCACCTATCTGATGGACGAAAGCAAACTGGCCGAACCTTCCAACAAGCAGGCCGCCCAATGAAAATGACAGCCTATGTCGGCGGGGTCGGCATGACCCCGTTCGGTAAACATCTGGACAAGGGCCTGAAGCAACTCGGCGCCCTGGCCATCAACGAGGCCCTGGCCGACGCCGGTATCGACGCCGGCCAGATCCAGGCGGCCTTCATGGGCAACGCCGCCGCCCCCATCATCACCGGCCAGCTGTGCATCGCCGGCCAGGCGGTGCTGCGCGGCATGGGCATCGGCCGCATTCCGGTGGTCAATGTGGAAAACGCCTGCGCCACCTCGTCGACGGCCTTCCATCTGGCCTGCGCCGCGGTGTCCGCCGGACAATACGACATCGTCCTGGCCTGCGGCTTCGACAAGCTCTACCACCAGGACAAGGCGCTCAGCTTCAAGGTCTTCACCGGCGCCATCGATGTCGAGGGGGTCGCCGACGTCTATAATTACCTGGCGGAACGGGCCAGGCGCCACGGCGAGACCTTCGACATCGCCAATGCCGGGGCCGACCGCTCGGTGTTCATGGACATCTATGCCGACTGGATCCGCGACTACATGGTGGCCACCGGCGCCACCGCCCGGCACTTCGCCCAGGTGGCGGAAAAGAACTCCTATCACGGCAGCCTGAACCCCAAGGCGCAGTTCCGCGACATGATGACCGCCGACCAGGTGCTGGCGGCCCGGCCCATCGTCGCTCCGCTGACCCTGGCCATGTGTGCCCCCCTGGGCGACGGCGCCGCCGCCGCGGTGGTGCTGAGCGAGACGGCCCGGCGCCGCCTCGGTCTCGACAAGGCGCCGAGGGTCGCCGCCTGCCTGCTGGGCAGCGGCTGGGACTTCGCCCCCGGCGAGGCGCCGATGGCGGCGCAATTGTCCAAGGAGGTCTATGAACAGGCCGGCATCGGCCCCGAGGATCTCAGTTGCGTCGAACTGCATGACGCCACCACTCCGGCGGAACTGATGTATTACGAGTTCCTCGGCCTCTGCGCCAAAAACGAAGGCCCGCGCCTGCTGGAGAGCGGCGCCACCCGTCTCGGCGGCAGGATCCCCGTCAACACCTCGGGGGGGCTGACCCGCAAGGGCCATCCCATCGGCGCCACCGGCATCTCGCAGATCGCCGAACTGGTCGACCAGTTGAAAGGCCGCGCCGGCGCGCGGCAGGTGGCCGGCGCCCGGGTCGGCATGGCGGAAAACGGCGGCGGGTTCATCGGCAGCGACGCCGCCGCGATGACATTGACGGTCCTGACCGTCTGACAGGGGAGACAAAGAAATGTCCAAGGATCCGCAAGTTGTTGTTTATGGCGCCGGCGGTTACACCGGCAAGCAGGTGGCGTGGAAACTCGCCGAGCGCAGAATTCCCTTTGTCGCCGCCGGCCGCGACGGCAAGCGCCTGAAGGAGCAGCTGGCCCGCGTGCCGGAACTGAAGGGCGCCGACTATCAGGTGGCCGAGGCCGATCTCGACGAGAAGAAGCTGACCGCCCTGTTCCAGGGCAAGACCGCGGTCTACAACCTGGCCGGTCCGTTCATGCAATTGAGCGAACCGGTGGTGAAGGCGGCCCTGGCCGCCGGCATCCATTATCTCGACTCGACCGGCGAACCGGATTGGATGCGCTATATTCGCGATAAATACGGCGCCAAATTCGCAAAGAAGAATCTGGTCTTGGCCCCCGCCTGTTCCTGGATGTGGACCATCGGCAACATCGCCGCCGAAATCGCCCTCGAGACTCCCGGCATCGATTCCCTGGATCTCGCTTATCTGGCCGATTCCAATACCAGCGTGGCCTCCACCAAGTCGTTCTTCCGCATGCTGGTCAAGCCGCAGCTTTTCATCAAGAACAACAAGCTGGAGGCCTGGCCGTCGGCGACCAGTTTCCCGGTGGCGATGCCCGGCATGTCCAGAATCCTGCCGTCGTTGCCCTGGGGCGGCGGCGCCGAACCGGTGTGGTACGAGGGCGATGCCCGGGTCCGCAATTGCGCCGTGCTGGTGGCCTTCAACCGGCCGGAAATGATGCAGGCGATTGTTGATATTTTGATCGACTTTGAGAAGAAGCATCAGGGCGTGTCGGATGCCAAACGCGAACAGCTGACCAACGAATTGGGGCTGTCCCTGGTCTCCAGCGAACCCGAGCGGGAAGACGCCGACGAGAACCGGTCGATGGTGGTCTGCCACGCCCGCGGCCGCACCGCCGGGGTCACCGTGGTGATGCGCGGTTATGCGCCTTATGCGCAAACCGCCATCTTCGCCGCCCATGGCCTGCAGACCCTGTTGGCCAACCGCCAGCAGGGCGCCGGCTTCCTGCCGCCGGCCAAGGCCTTCGGCGCCCGCCAGTTGCTGGCCGCCATCGCCGATGACGGCACCAATGCCTGGGAGGTCAAGGTCTACTGAGGCAATTTGCCTGGGGCCTGAAACCGTGCACAATGGCGGCGTCAGGAAACCGGGGTCTGGGACCAGATGAAGCCATTTGCCAAACGCATCGCCCTGGTCATGGGCGTTGTCGCCTGCGCCCTCGCCGCATCGGCGGTCGCCGAAGAGTACATGGCGCCGCCATCCGGCCTGTCGGAAGAGGGCCGGCACGCCTTTCGCGAATTCCTCGAGGCCAGGTACCACAAGGCTTTCGCCATCGGCAGGCATGGCGCCTTTGGCTGGCGCAGCGGCCGGAGCTCGGCCGAGGAGGCGATTGAGGAAGCCCTCGCCACCTGCCGCCGTTACGCCTCCGACTGTGAACTGGTCATGGTGGACGACGAACGGGGCGGCGGCCGGCCGCCGCCGCAATCTTACTCCCCTCC
>DUZF01000053.1 GCA_013349665.1 Rhodospirillaceae bacterium
TGTCGCCCTTCGCCGTCATCGCCAGCGTCGGCACGGTCAATACCGGCGCCATCGACCCGCTGCCGGCGCTCGCCGATTTCTGCCGCGACCAGGGGCTGTGGCTGCATGTCGACGGCGCCTTCGGCGCCCTGCTGGCCCTGGCGCCGGAGCTGGCGCCGCGGCTGGCCGGCATCGAGCGGGCGGACTCCCTGGCCTTCGACTTCCATAAATGGCTGCATGTGCCCTATGACGCCGCCTGTCTGCTGGTCAGGGACGGCGCCCTGCAGAAGGCCACCTTCGCCGGCCGGCCGGATTATCTGGCGGCGGCCGGCGGACTGGCCGGCGGCGAGCCATGGCCCTGCGACCTCGGCTTCGAGCTGTCGCGGGGATTCAAGGCGCTGAAGGTGTGGTTCACCATCCGCGAACAGGGAACCGACCGCCTTGGCGCCAGCATCGCCGCCAATTGCGCCCAGGCGAGGGTCCTCGAACGGCTGGTGACCAACAGTCCGCGGCTGGAGATGCTGACGCCGGTCAGTCTCAACATCGTCTGTTGCCGCTATCGCGTCGCCGGCTGGGATGACGAACGGCTCGACAGGCTGAATGCCAATCTGGTGGCGCAACTGCATCTGCGCGGCATCGCCGCCCCCTCCACCTGCCGGATCGGCGGCAAACTGGCGGTTCGCGTCTGCATCACCAACCATCGCAGCCATGACGACGATTTCGCCGTCCTGGCGCGGGCCATGGAGGAGATCGGCGGGGAACTGGCGCGTGATGCGTTGTAACGCATCACGCGCAGCCGCCATTGAGGCGGCGGCAAAGCGCACAGGCGAGGGCAAAAAACTATCAAGGGAGATGGTTTAGCAGCAGCTCCAGCTTGTCGAGCACCGTCGCCACTTGGGCCCGCCAGGCCTCGGCATCGTCGCCGAAAGCGACGATCTGGCGGGCTCCGGCGGCCAGGCGCAGGCCGGCTCCCCAGCCGGTCACCGAGACCGGTTGGCCGACATGGCAGAGGCGGCGCGCCAGTCCCTGATCTCCGGCGGCGAGCAGGGCGCCGGCGTCGACGCCGAGCATGGCGTGCAGGCGCCTCAGAGCCGCCTCGTCCAACCAGCCCGGGGCATCGCTGCGGGCGACGCCGAGGGTGAAGATGCCCGCCGTCCAGGGCCCCGGCAGCAGGCGCAGCCAGGTCCGTTTGCCGGTTTCGGCGATCACCGCCTCGGCGAAGGCCCGCATCGCCGCCGCCGTCATGGCGGGAGCCACCGCGGCGAGCCTTGCCCAGTCGGCCAGCGCCGCCTGCCAGCGCAGATAGAGTCCCGGACTGCCGCCGGCCGGCAGGGCGGCGGTGAGCCGCCCGCAGTCGGCCGGCCAGTCGCCCTGCCAGGAATAGGCGGCGAGACAGGCGGCCAGCGGCGGCGCCCGGGCGATGACCTCCGGCGGCGCCAGCAGGGCGCCGCTGAACGGCGGACCGCCGAGGAATTTCGAGCCGGTGACGGTGACCAGGCAGCCGGCATCGAGATAGCGGCCCAGCGTCTCCGCCGGGCTGCGCATCTGGCAGGCATCGACGATCACCGACAGGTTTTCCCCGTGGCGCCGCTTGAGGTCGATGACGGCCTCGACGCCGGGGGCCGTCAGCCCGGTCTTCGTCGCCTCCACCACATGCAGGACGATACGGCGGTTGTCGGCCCGGGCGGCGGCGATGCGCCGTTCGATTTCCGCCAGCAGAACCGTCTCGGGCCGCGGTCGGCCGCCGTCGCCGCGCAGGGCGATGTCGGTGACCGAGGGCGGCGGCCGGTCGCCCACCGGGCATCCCACCGTCACCGCGGCACCGGAGGGGGCGCGGGCGGCGCTATGCCGGCCGCCGACCGCCATCGGCGTGCCGCTGCCGGTTTCCTCGGCACCGAGGATCACCACCTCGACCAGTTGTTCAGGGTCGCTCCGGCACAGCTGCAGGGCCAGCAGCGCCGCGGTGGTGCCCGAGGCGGCGAGGATCGGCGAGACCCGGCCGGCGACTCCCAGGGCGTCCGTCAGGCGGCCGGCGATCTCCCGGCCGGCGGCGGCCAGGCCATCGGTCAGGCGGCCGTCCAGGGCCGCTGCGATCAGGCGGTGGCGCAGGCTTTCGGCGGCCCGCCAGCCGGTCGGCGAGGTCGAGGCGGCGGTGCAGGAATCGAATTCGACGGCATTGCTCAGCGGCAAGGCGCTGCAGCCGTAGCGGTTGCGGCGGCTCACCGGGTCGAGATCGAGCCGGGGATCGCAATTCTGCAGCATCAGCCAGGCCGTCGGCGCCGCCACCGGTCGCAACGCCTCGGCGACGCCGCCCGCCGCCGCGGTTTCCTGCAGACGGGCCAGCCAGTCGGGGACCAGAGCCAGGCCGGCCCTGGGCGGCAGGCTTTCACTTAGCCGCCGGGCGCTTTCGGCCGCCGCCAGGGTCAACTGGGCGTCATCGGCGCCGTAGCGCCGCCATAACGCCAGTTCGCCGGCGAAGGCCAGGACCAGCGCGGTGTCCGCCGGTCCGGCGAACAGGGCCGGGTCGACCGTCACCGACCCTGGCGCAACCTCCACCAGCCATGGCCGGGCGGCCGCGCCGAGGCGGAATGTCACCGCCTCCGTCAGCCCGAGGAGCTCGGGCCGGGTCAGGATATCGTCAAGCGCCCGCGGCGCAGCCTGGTGCATCGCCCATCCTTTCGCCGCGCCCCCTCAGGGATGACTTTGGGCGCGACCCCTCTTAAATACTTTACATGGCGTCTCTATCGAAAAGAGTACTTCTTTCCGTCGAGCTTAAGCGGTATCACCTTGCTCCTAGTATCCATCGCAAAACAGACCAGCATTCCGCGGGACCGAGGTCCGGCGGCATGGTGCCAGGGATCTCATGAATCACGTTACCCGTTCCGCTCTTTCGCCGGCGCTCTGCCGGACTGTCGCCCCCGAACTGCTGAGGGATGAAACCCTGGCCGAAATCTTTGCGGCGACGGCAAGGATGCATCCGACGCGACCGGCCGCGATCTTCGATGGCCAGACGGTCAGCTACGAGGAGCTCAGCCGCCGCTCCGACCAGGTGGCGGGGGCGCTTGTCCGCCAGGGCATTGGCCGCGGCGACTTTGTCGGGCTGTGGATGGAACGCTCGCTCGACCTGCATGTCGCCTTGCTGGCCATCCTTAAAACCGGCGCCGCCTATCTGCCGTTCGATGCCGACGCGCCGGCGGCGCGGATCGCCGACTGCCTGGCCGACTGCCGGGCCAAGGCGCTGATCGTCGATGCCGAGAGGACGCCCAGGGCCGGCGACCAGCCGGCGCCGGTCTTGCGCTTCGCCGGACTGGCCGATGACCGGGCGCCGGCGCCGTTGCCGGATCTGCGGGACCTCGGCATGGGACCGGATGACCCGGCCTATGTCATCTACACCTCGGGATCCACCGGCCAGCCCAAAGGCGTGGTGATCAGCCACCGCAACATCTGCCATTACCTGCGCGCCGCCAACAGTCTCTACGGCGTCGGCGCCGAGGACGTGATGTTCCAGGGCGCCTCGGTGGCCTTCGATCTGTCGCTGGAAGAGATCTTCCTGCCCTATCTGACCGGCGCCCGCCTGTGGATCGCGCCGCGCCGGCTGCTGCAGGACAGCGACCGGCTGGCCGAGACCCTGGGCAATGCGGGGATCACCGTGATGTCGGCGGTGCCGACGCTGCTCGGCATGATATCATCCGACATTCCCAGCCTGCGCCTGATCATCCTCGGCGGCGAAGCCTGTCCGCCGGGGTTGGCCGATCGCTGGTGCCGTCCCGGGCGGAAGGTTCTGAACAGCTATGGGCCGACCGAGACGACGGTGGTCGCCACCGTCGCCGAGGTGCTGCCCGGACAACCCATCACCATCGGCGAACCGATCCCGAACTACAGTTGCTACGTGGTCGACGAGACCCTGCAACCGGTTGAGCCGGGGGTCGAAGGCGAATTGCTGATCGGCGGTCCCGGGGTCGCCGCCGGCTATCTCAACCGGCCGCAGCTGACGGCCGAGAAATTCATCGCCAATCCCTTCGACGACCGGGAACAGGTGCCGCTCCTCTACCGCTCGGGGGACGCCGTCTGTGTCGACAGCCAGGGCCAGTTGCTGTTCCGCGGACGTATCGACGATCAGGTCAAGATCCGCGGCTATCGCGTCGAATTGGGGGAAATCGAGGCCCGGCTGTCGCAATATCCGGGGGTCCGCCAGGCCGCGGTGGCGGTTTCGGCCCAGGACGGCGTCGAGCGGCTGGCGGCCTTTATCGTCGCCGAACCGGGGGCGGCGCCGGACGCTGTCGGGTTGCGCCGTGTCCTCGGCGGGCAGATGCCCTGCTACATGGTGCCGTCGCATTATGAACTGGTGGCCGATCTGCCGCGCCTCAGTTCCGGCAAGGTCGACCGCAAGGCTTTGCAGAAGCTGCCGCTGTCGGCGGCTCCCGGCGACGACCAGGAGGCTCCGGCGAGCCCCACCGAGGCGGTGCTGCTGGCGGCGGCGCAAAAGGTGTTTCCGGGTCAGTCGATTCCCTTCGAGGCCGATTTTTTCGTCGATCTCGGCGGCCATTCGCTGATTGCCGCGCGGTTCGTTTCGTCGCTCAGGACCAACCCCGCCTTCGCCGGTCTGACCATGCAGGAGATCTATGCCTGGCGGACGCTGCGCGCCATCGCCGCCGGGATCGACCGGGGGGCGGCCGGGCAGGCCGGGCAGGCCCGGCAGGCGCAGTCGATGGTCTTCGAGCCGCCGCCGCTGATCCGGCGGTTCCTCTGCGGATTGGCTCAGGCGGTGGCGTTGCCGGTCATCCTGTCGCTGTCCACGGCGCCGTGGTTGGGCGTTTTCATCGCCTATGATTTCTTTTCCGGCGAATCGCCCAATTTCTGGCGCGAAATGGCGGTGCTGCTGGTTGCCTATGCGGCCATCAATCTGGTGATCCCGGTGATCGCCGTCGCCGCCAAATGGCTGGTCATCGGCCGCACCAAACCCGGCCGTTATCCGTTATGGGGCGTCTACTATTTCCGCTGGTGGCTGGCGCAACGGTTCATCGGCCTGATTCATTTTCCCTGGTTTCAGGGGACCCCGATCCTCAGCCTGGTGTTGCGGTCACTGGGTGCCGAGGTCGGCAGGGATTCGGTGCTGCAGGCTTTCGAGACGACCGGCGCGGTCGATCTGGTGTCCATCGGCAGCGGCGTTGCCATCGGCTCAAGGACCGGCCTCAGCAACGCCGAGGTGGTGGGCAACGAATTGCTGATCGGGCGGATCACCATCGGTGACGAAGCCTCCATCGGCAGCCTGTGCAACATCGGTCGCGACGCCGTTATCGGCAGGGGCGCCGAATTGGGCAATGTCTGCGCCGTGCCGGCCGGTTCGGTGATCGGCGACTGGGAAACCTGGGAAGGTTCGCCGGCGCGGCGCACCGGGACGGTCGATCAGGTGGCGCTTCCGGAACCGGCCGTTGCCGGCCGGGCGCGGAAGCTCCTGTTCGGCGGCATCTACGCCATCGTCATGTTCCTCA
Organism: Rhodospirillaceae bacterium; assembly: GCA_013349665.1. GTDB lineage: Bacteria > Pseudomonadota > Alphaproteobacteria > Rhodospirillales > Magnetospirillaceae > DUZF01. The sequence goes on from DUZF01000053.1 coordinate 5,472, forward strand.
TGCCGCCTTTGACCCTGATCCCCATCATTCCCGCCTTCCGCCTGATGGACAGCCTCGGCGACCGGGTGGGCGACTTGCTGGGCGTCGATTATGTCGTCCTGGTGCCGCTGACCGCCATGCCGACGGCGCTGCTGTTTACCGCCGTCACCGTCGCCTTCACCGTGGTGATCCGCTGGACCGTCCTGCCGCGGCTGCGGCCGGGCAGCTTCTCGGTGCATAGCTGGCTGTATCTGCGGCATTGGATCGTCGCCCAGGCGGTGGACATGACCCTGGGATCGCTGTCCTGCCTGTACGCCACGGTCTATATGGGGTTCTGGTACCGTCTGATGGGCGCCAAGGTCGGTCGCGACGTCGAGATTTCCACCAAGCTCGGCGGCCGTTACGATCTCATCGAGATCGGGCAGAAAAGCTTTATCGCCGACGAGGTGCTGCTGGGGGACGAGCATATCGCCCGCGGCTGGGTCACCGTCGACTCGGTGCGGGTCGGCGAGCGGGTATTCGTCGGCAACAACGCGGTGATCCCCGGCGGCTACAAGATACCCGCCGGGTCGTTGATCGGCATCTCATCGCAGCCGCCGCTCGAGGCCGCCCGCATGAGCGAAGGCGACACATGGTTCGGCTCGCCGCCGATCAAGCTGCCGCTGCGGCAGCGCTTCGACGATGTGGCGGCGCACTGGACCTACGAGCCAACCCGGCTGTGGCGGCTGTGGCGGGCGATGTTCGAGGCCTTCCGCATCTCCCTGCCCAGCATGCTGTGGATCACCTTCGGATCACTGGTCATCGAAGGCCTCGGGCCGATCATCGAAAGCCGCAATATCGGCGCCCTGATGTTCTGGCTGGTGGTTTGCAGCGTCGGCGTGTCCTTCGGCATGGCCTTTACCGCCATCGCCCTCAAATGGATCCTGATGGGCGTGTACAGGCCGACGGTTAGGCCGATGTGGTCATGGTGGGCACTCCGGACCGAGACGGTGGCGGTGGCCAATTCCGACCTTGCCGACCGCGGCCTGTTCGAGCATCTGCGCGGCACGCCCTTCCTGCCATGGATGGTGACGCTGTTCGGGGCCCGCTTCGGCAAGGGGGTATTCCTCGACAGTGTCGACTTCACCGAATTCGATTGCGTCGAGGTCGGGGACTTTTGCGCCATCAATGCCGGGGCGGCGCTGCAGACCCATCTCTACGAGGATCGGGTGATGAAGGTCGGGCGGATCAAGCTCGGTCGCGGCGTCAAGATCGGCAGCCAGACGACGGTGCTCTACGACAGCAGCATCGGCGATTTCGCCCGCGTCGGCGGTCTGTCGGTGATCATGAAGGGCGAGGACCTTCCGCCCGACAGCAGCTGGCAGGGCTTTCCCGCCCAGCCCTCGATGCCGGGCGGCCAGAGCGCGGCCCAACAAAGCGAGGCGGCTGACGGTTTTTCCTTGACGGTAGCGGCGGGTCACCGTACAAACCCCGCTTTCCCGGGGTGACGGAGCAAAAGGGACATCCGATGTCGCGTCGTTGTTTGATTTCCGGCAAGGGTGTGCTGACCGGTAATAATGTCAGCCATGCCAATAACAAGACCCGCCGCCGTTTCCTGCCCAATCTTCAGGAAACCTCGGTGCTGAGCGATGCGTTGAACCAGCAGGTTCGCGTCCGCGTCTCCACCCGTGGCCTGAAAACCATTGAGATCAATGGCGGGATTGATGCCTTTCTGCTGTCGGTCAGCGACCGTAAGCTGTCGACCGAGGCATTGTCCCTGAAGCGCCGCATTCAGCGCGCCCTGGAGAACCGGGCGGCCTGACAAGGTCCGCCTTCCAGGTTTCATCCCGAAATTTTCAGCAGCGCCGGCACTTGCTGGTGGATCTCTTTGGCGACCTTGCGGTCGAGCCGGCGCAGCCATGATGTCGGGATCGCCGACAGGCCGAAGGCGGCGCCGCACAGCATTCCCACGATAGCCCCCGTGGTGTCGGCATCGCCGCCCTGGTTGACGGTGGCGATCAGGGCATTCTCGAAATCCGTCGCCCGTAAAAAGAAATGCAGGACGGTCTGCATGGTGTCGACGATATAGGCGCTCGATTGACCGCGATAGCGCTCGAAGGTGAAGGCGGGAACCTGCCTCACCAGATCTTCGGCCAAGGCGCGGCAGCCGGCCGGGTCGCCACCGGTCAACAGATGCTGAACCATCCGGCCCAAGGCCAGGGAAGCGGCGTCGGACAGGGGATGATGGTGGGTGATCCGGCATTGTCCGAGGGTCCATTCCTCCAGCCGCCGTTGGTCGCCCAGGCTGGCCAGGGCAATGGGCAGGATACGCATCGCCGCGCCATTGCCGGCATCGCCGTCGCAGGGCGGCCCCTGCATGCTGCCCTGGGTGATATAGCGGCGGATGCCGCGGCGGCAGGTGTTGCCGACATCGATCGGCCCGGTCTTCAGCCATTCGGCGAAGGAGTCGCAGCTGTCGGCGAGGTCGAAGCCGCCCTTGCGGATCAGTGAGCGGCCGAGGAACAGGCTCATTTCGGTGTCGTCGGTCACCTGTCCCGGCGCCAGGCGCAACCAGCCGCCGCCGCGCAGCGTCCGATGCACCCCGTATTGATGTTTGATCTCGCCGACGGTGAGGAATTCGACGGTGGCGCCGAGCGCGTCGCCCACCGCCAGACCGAGATAGGCGCCGAGCGCCCGTTCGAGGAGATCAGCGGCCAAGGGTGGTCACCAGTAACACGCGGTGACACGATAGTCCCCGCCGATCACCAGATGTTCGCCTTCGCCTTTCAGGGGGTGGGCGGGCAGCAGGGTATTGAAGAAGACCACCTTGGCCGCCGGCACTTCGGCCTCGAGGATGGTGTCGCCGAAGCTTTCCGCGAGGTCCCGCTCGCTGGTGAAGGAGGCCAGGCTGTTCATGCGGATGATGCATCGGCGGCGGTCCAGTTTCTCCACCAGGCGGTGCTCGTCGAAGTCGTTGACCCCGCGATACAGGCGCAGATGGCGGGAGCCGGGGCTGATATGGCGGGCCAGCGCCCATTGGCAGAATTCGTAGATCAGGTCGAGTTGCGAATAGATGGAATTATTGTGGAACCGGCTCGACATCTTTTCCTCGACGTAAGATATCCAGCTTTGCGAATCCTGGCGGATGGCGCCCTTGTGATAGGTCGGGAACAGTCCGAAACGGCTTTCCACCCAGCCTTTCATCACCGCCCCCTCGGGGCCGTTGCTGTCATAGCCCCAGCCTTTGAGCAGGCGCAGAAAACTCGAGCGGAAACGCCGTGCGCCGTCGCGGCGGGGCGTTTCGCGCTGTTCCGGGTCAAGCCCGAACACCGCCACCATGTATTTGTGGAAGGCCTCGCCGGCGGAATCGAGATCCGGCGCTTCCTCGAGCATTTCGAACATGGAGGGATTCATCTCGCGCACGCCGGCGATATGCAGATCGATCGGATGGTCATTGAACGCCGGATCGGCCAGCAGCGAGGTCGGCAACCCCACCATGTTGGTGCTGTGTCCAATGGGATCGGAGCCATCCATGATCTGGTCCTGCTGCACCGCAAAAAAATCTTGCGGGGACGATGGGAACACTTGCTTATTTCCTATGCAAGGAAATAAACTGATTAAAACGTAATCAACATGGACCAGCAGGGGAGAGGGATCGGAAGCAAAGCCTTTCATGGAGGCCGGGTATGTCGTCGGTGATGTCGGTGAACGCCAAGAAGACCCGCAGTTCCCATGTCGAAATGGCATTGTTTGGCATTTACGAGATTGCCAAGGTGCTGACCACACCATTGCATCTGGAAACTGCCCTCGACTCGGTGCTTCGGCTACTCTCCAGTTTTCTTGATATGAGCGACGGCCTGATCGTTCTGCTCGACGAACATTCCGAGCCGGAACTGGCGGTCGGCGCCGATTTTGGCGACAATTCCGTCGATCAACTGTTTGGGCGCATTCCGGAACGGGTGTTCGGACAGCTGGTGACCACCCGCATGCCGCTGGTGGTGCAGAATGTCGCCACCGAGCCGATGTTCGCCGGCAGCGCCGTCGCCCATGGCCGCAAGAGCGACCAGATCTGTTCATTCGTCGGCGTGCCGATCAAGGATCGCGACCAGGTCATCGGCACTTTGTCGATCCTGCGCGACAGCGCCGATTTTTCCGGCTACGCCCTGGATACCGATGTTCGTTTCCTGACCATGATCGCCAGTCTGATCGGCCAGACCGTGCGTCTTCACCGCCTGCTGGCCCATGACCGCGACCATCTGATCGCCGATCGCAACCGCCTGGAAAAAGCCCTGGCGGCGTCTTCCGGCGGCGAGCGGCGCCCGGTCGAGGTGGCCGGCATTGTCGGCGACAGCCCGGCCATCAAGGCGGTTCTCGACACCGTCAGGATCGTCGCCCGCAGCAAGACCACCGTGCTGCTGCGCGGCGACTCCGGCACCGGCAAGGAGCTGTTTGCCCGCGCGCTGCATGACCTGTCGCCGCGCAAGGACAAACCGTTCATCTCCGTCAATTGCGCCGCCTTGCCGGAGAGCGTCCTCGAATCCGAACTGTTCGGCCACGAAAAAGGGTCGTTCACCGGCGCCCTGGCGCAGCGCAAGGGGCGTTTCGAACTGGCCGACGGCGGCACCCTGTTCCTCGACGAAATCGGTGAGATCTCGCCCTTCTTTCAGGCCAAGCTGCTGCGGGTGCTGCAGGAGAGCAGTTTCGAGCGGGTCGGCGGCGGGCGCACGCTGAACGTCGATGTCCGGGTGGTGCTGGCGACCAACCGTAATCTCGAGGAAGCGGTGGCCAAAGGGACCTTCCGCGCCGATTTGTACTACCGCATCAATGTCGTGCCGATTTTCCTGCCGCCTTTGCGCGAGCGCAGCTCGGACATTCCGGCCCTGGCCAGGGAATTCCTGCGCCGCTTCAACAGCGAACATGACACCAAGCTGGAGATGACCGACTCGGCGATGGCCGTGCTCGGCGCCTGTCGTTTTCCCGGCAATGTGCGCGAACTGGAAAACTGCGTGCGGCGCGCCGCCACCCTGGCCCGCCATACCAGGATCAGCGGTGACGAGTTGGCCTGCCGCAACGACCAGTGCCTGTCGGCGATGCTGTGGAAGGAGCCGCCGGCCAAGACGCCGCCCGGCTATGTGCCGTTGCCGCTGGGCAACGGCAACGCCTGTCCGCCCAATTGTTCTGCCAAGGGCGGCGAGGAAGAGCCGCAGCTCGAACGCGAGCGCCTGCTGGAGGCGATGGAAACCGCCGGCTGGGTGCAGGCCAAGGCGGCGCGCCTGCTGGGGCTGACCCCGCGGCAGATCGGCTATGCGCTGAAGAAACACGACATTCCCCTCAAGCGTTTCTGAGCCTTTGTCGGATAGCGGACAAGCCTTGTCGTCGCTGTGACAACGGTTTTTCGCGGGAATCCTGAATTTGTCCGTTGGCATAAGGTTTGCGAGGTCGTTCTTCGCAACTGCACACGCGGCGGAGAATGCCATGATGATCACCCTGGACAGCCTGAGCAAGCCGACCACTGTCGAGACCATGCAGTCCGCCCAGCGTGACAGCCAGGGTTGCGCCGCCTCGGCCTGCGGTTCGGCCTCCGGGCCGGGCGACCTGGCGCCGGAAGTCTGGGAAAAGATCAAGGATCATCCCTGCTATTCGGAAGAGGCCCATCATTATTTTGCCCGCATGCATGTGGCGGTGGCCCCGGCCTGCAACATCCAATGCAATTACTGCAACCGCAAATACGACTGCGCCAATGAAAGCCGGCCCGGCGTGGTCTCCGAGAAGCTGACCCCCGAGCAGGCGTTGCGCAAGGTGCTGGCGGTGGCCAACGAGGTGCCGCAGCTGTCGGTGCTGGGTATCGCCGGCCCCGGCGACGCGGTGTTCGACTGGCAGAAGACCCGCGCCACCTTCGACATGGTGGCCCGCGAGATTCCCGATATCAAGCTGTGCCTGTCCACCAACGGGCTGGCGCTGCCGGACCATATCGACGAAATCGTCGCCATGAATATCGACCATGTGACCATCACCATCAACATGGTCGATCCGGCGATCGGCAGCTTGATTTATCCCTGGATCTATCACCAGGGGCGCCGCTGGACCGGTCTCGACGCCTCCCGCATCCTGCATGAGCGGCAGATGGAAAGCCTCGAGCTTCTGGCCGCCCGCAAGGTGCTGGTCAAGGTCAATTCGGTGATGATCCCGGATGTCAACGACCGCCATCTGCTCGAGGTCAGCCGCGTGGTCAAGGCCAAGGGGGCCTTCCTGCACAATGTCATGCCGCTGATTTCCGACCCCGCGCACGGTACCCATTTCGGCCTTACCGGCCAGCGCGGTCCACGCCCGATGGAATTGAAGGCCCTGCAGGACGAACTGGGCGACGGCACCAGGCTGATGCGCCATTGCCGCCAGTGCCGGGCCGATGCCGTGGGTTTGCTGGGCGAGGACCGCGGCCAGGAGTTCAACCTCGACCAATTGCCTGAGGAGGTAATCTACGACCCGGAGCCCCGCGAGTCCTATCGCCGGGTGATTGCCCAGGAGCGGGGCGAACATGCCGCCAGCCGCGACAGCGCCGCCGGCCGGCTGGCCGCTGTCGACCGCGAGGTGCTGGTCGCCGTCGCCACCACCGGCGGTGGGCGGATCAACCAGCATTTCGGCCATGCCAAGGAATTCCAGATCTATCAGGTGACCCCGTCCGGCATCACCATGGCCGGTCACCGCAAGGTGGAAAACTACTGCCAGGGCGGCTGGGGCGAGGAGGATGCCCTCGACGGCATTCTCGCCGCCCTCGAGGGCGTCGGCACCGTGCTCTGCGCCAAGATCGGCCGCTGTCCGAAGAAAAGCCTGGCCGAGGCCGGCATCACGGCGATCGACGACTATGCCCATGACTGGATCGAAGCCGGTATCGCCGCCTGGTGCGAGGCCGAATTCGGTCCGGGGATGGCGAAGTTGACGGCGTAGCGGGAGAAGAATATGGAAGGTCTTGCCTGCTGCTCTGACAAAGAACGGCGGTGCGGGAATGAGAATCCATGGTCTTCTGAACTGTTCGCCGCGATCAGCGGTCAAGTCGACAGTGTTCCGTCTCTTCACCGTTTTCTTGGATGGCTTAATTTATTTATAAATACATAAAATATAAAAATATATATTAAAAACTTCCAAATGATTGGGGGTGACGATGGCTGGAAGGCATCGGAAAGACTTGTGCTAACGTAAGTTACTCATTGCCAAATATCCGTTTGACCTTTCTACTGCTCTGGCTTGGGGAGGTACGGGGTTGCGCCAGAGCAATTTTGTCGGAGCCGTTTTCGTCATTACAGCATTTTTCATGGCCGCCTTCGAGGCGACCAAGGAATTGCTGCTTGGCGAGATGTTGACCTCCTGGCTGTCGCATGTCGTAACGGTTCTCTTTGTTTCCCTGACGTCGGTGGTGATCGGCCTGCTGGTTCGGCGGATCACCCTCCGTCAGAGGCAGGAAGCCGAGACGCAGACGGCCAATAAAGACCTGTTCCAGACGACCCTTCTCAACTCCCTGCCCGTCGCGGTCTTCTACAAGGACAGGAGCGGCGCCTATCTCGGTTGCAACCAATTGTTCACCGAAATATTGGGTGTCACGGCGGAACAGATAAAAGGGAGATATGTCCACGATATTTGGCAATCGGACCTGGCGATGACTTATCACCAGAAGGATCTGGAGTTGATGGAGCAAGGCGGACGCCAGCACTATCAGTACAAGGTTCGCGACAAGGAGGGTCGGGAGCGTGATGTCCACTATAGTAAGGCAGTATTCCTGGACACATATGGATCGCCTGCCGGCCTGGTCGGTGCGTTCCTCGACGTCTCGGACAAAGTGGAAGCGGAAAGGAAGCTCGAGGAATACCGCAGCCACCTGGAAATTTTGGTTAGCCGAAAGACCGGGGAACTGCACCGGACAAATACCGAGCTGGCGCATCTGCTCTCCGTGGCGTCGCATGACCTGCAGGAGCCCCTGCGGGGCATTCTTATTCAACTCGACAAGCTGACCCAGGAAACAAACGGCGTCTTGAACACGGAGGCGACGCAGACCATTCAGCGCATCCGGGACGCGGCCAAGATCATGCGGGCGCGCATCTCCGACGTTTACGAGTTTCTGGAAGTCATTCAGTCGGAATTGAAAATAGACGAAGCCGACAGCATGGCCATTGTCCGCTCTGCCATAGAACGGCTTCATCCGAATATAGACTCGGCTGGTGCAACAATTGACATCGGTCCCATGCCTTTGGTTTTCGCCGATGCGGGACGCCTCCGGGACGTCTTCATCTCCCTAATTGAGAACGCCATTAAGTTTCGCCATCCCGAACGGCCGCCAAATATTACGATCGCGGCAGAGACGACGGACGAGGAATGGAGCTTTTCCGTCTCGGACAACGGCATTGGCATCGAGCCCCGATACCATCAGATGATCTTCGGACTTTTCCGCCGCCTCCATTCCCGGGGCGCATATCCTGGCACGGGGATGGGCCTGGCACGCTGCCGGGTTATCGTCGAACGCCACGGCGGACGCATCGGTGTCGGAAACGGTAATGGCTGCGGGGCGACTCTTTTTTTTACTTTGCCGGTCACCAAGCTGGTTTTGTCCCGCCAAGCAACTCAAGCTTAAGCCAAACAATAATTTTTGCGCTCCGCCCGATGATGCGCTTAGCATCGCTGTCGCCGGCTTCAACCCGTTAGACAAAAATAATTGGGGGGAACGAAATGACCAGACCTTCTGTCAAGGCGCTTTGCGGCCTCGCCGGGCTGTCGGTGCTGATCTTGTCGCCTGCCGTTCACGGACAGACCGTCAGCGAGATCGAGGTCCTGAAACAGCAACTCGAAGTTCAGCGAACCGTCATTCAGAAGCTCGAAGAACGGGTGAATGCCTTGGCGGCGCAACAGCGCGCGGAACAAAAGCCGGCGGCGCCGTCCCCGCCGACGCCGCCGAATGTCGGCTATGACGAGGGATTCTTCATAAAGGACGCCACCGGCGACAACAGGCTGAATATCAACGGCCTGGTTCAGACCCGGTTCAATCACTTTGAGACCGGCGGCACCGGAGGTTTCGGGGCGAAAGACCAGACGTCCAACAATTTCGATATCTTTCTCGGCCGCCTGTATGTGTCGGGAAATATTGTTGATCCCAGTATCCGTTTCTGGATGACCCTGCACGGCACGACGACCGGAAACGGCTCCGGCATGTCGTTGCTTGATGTCGAGCTTTCCAAGACCTTCAGCCCGGCGCTGACGATCGAGGTGGGGAAATATTGGAGTGCCTATTCCTTCGGATATTACGCCGATATCGGGAAGTTCATGTTTCCCGATATGTCGGCGGCGGAATGGGCATTTTCACTGGGTCGCCAGACCGGAGCGCGGGCTTCGGGAAAACTCGGCGACTTTACCTATAATCTGTCGGTATCCAATTCAATTCCCGGCTCGGATGTCCCCAACACCGAAAACCTGCACGGCGACGTCGCCGTGATCGGCAATCTGCAATACGATATTCTGGCTCCCTACGGCTATCTGGAAACCGACCCCAATCCCGCCGGCGCCAAGAAGCCGCAACTGTCGCTTTGGATGTCCGGTTATCACAATCCGGTCGAATACAGTTCGGTGTTCCAGAACGATCTGGCCGGCGACAAGACTTACGGTGCCACCGGGTCGCTGAATTTCCGCTATGGATATTTCTCTTTTCAGGGCAGCGGTTATTACAAGGACAACGAGCAGCGCTTCGGCGTCCAGGCCCATCCGGCCTTCAGCAATCACGGCTGGCTGGAACAGGCCGGGTATTACCTGGTGCCCGGCAAAGTGGAAATTGCCGAGCGCATCGACGGCGTGGTCTGGGGACGGGGCCAGATTCCCTTTTCCGGCGGCACCGCGACCCAATGGTATGCCGGCCCGGCCAATTTCCCCTACCATACTCTGACCGAGTACACGGGAGATCTGAATTATTACCTGCGCGGCCACAACGCCAAGGCGATGCTGGCCTATTCCTATCTGAGCGGGAAGGGCTTCAACGGCAGGATTTTCGACGCCAATCGTATTCTTTTTCAGACGCAATTGGCATTCTGATCAGGATGTTATGGCGGAGATGCGGAGAATTAAGGTGGGATCGTCGACCAGGACCACGCAGGAACGGCAGGGCAACAAGCCGCCAATGGCTCAACAGTCAGGTCGTGCCGCTCTCCTGGGGGTTGGTAGCTTTTGCATCCTGGTCATTGTGGTGCTCGTTGCTTGGGCGATCCTCCAGGGCAAGGCCGACGCCCATCGCACAGCCGAGGTGACCAACTCCAATCTTTCGCAGGCGATCGCCGACAATTTAAACAGCATGATAACGCAGATCGATCTGGGCCTGATGGCAATCCAGGATGAGGTGTTGCGACAACAACGCCTGGGGTCAATCGTCGAAGCCGAGCTCGCCGCCGCCGTATCCCGACAAGATGAACGACACAGCAACTCTCTCGGGTTTCGGATCTTTGGGGCCGATGGACGGCTGCGTTATGGTACAAAAAACATCTCTGAGCGCAATGCCGACATTTCCAACCTCGACGATTTCAATTTCCTGCGTGACCATCCCGGCAGCGGCCTGCATGTCTCGGCACCCGTGCCGGGTGTCACAACACAGCTCTGGCTGATTGTGCTGGGACGCAGGATCAATAATCCGGATGGCTCCTTTGGCGGAGCGGTGTTCGCTCCGATCCCGATCCAGCGGCTCATGGAAACCTTGGCCGCGGTTAACATAGGGCCAAATGGCGTCATCGTGGTCACTCACAGAGATCACAAAATTGCCGCCTGGGTCCCCGTGTCAGCGGGTGCCGCGCGACAAACAAGCTGAGACTTGCGCGACAATCAGGATGAGAATTCCCCGGGGGTGGGGGTACCCCCACCCCCGGGGAATTTGCGCCTTTTGAGGGGCGCCTCTGGCAGTGGC
>DUZF01000054.1 GCA_013349665.1 Rhodospirillaceae bacterium
CACCGCCCTGGGGCTTGGCCCCAGCGCGCCCTCGTTCGACGACAGCTTGATGACATGGTCGACGCCGGGCAGTTTGGCGGTGCCGCCGACATAGGCTTCGATGTCCATGATGCCTGGACGGGCAATCGGCGCGCTCATCGGTTACTCGCTCAGATCTTCGGCGGACAGGGGAACCGGATAGCCGCCCAGCACCACCGCCCGGCGCACCGGCTGCTTTTTCTCGATCAGGCGGGCGAGGCGGCGGTCGTCGGCGAGCACATGGCCGGAGATTTCGGTCAGATGCAGCCAACCATCCTCGGCCCGATGGGTGGCGGCCATCTGGGTCGGCTCGATGCCGGCGGCGCCGAGAACCGAGCGCAGGCGCGCCCGGCTGATGTCCGGCATGGTTTCCAGCGCCAGCCAGGAGCGATCATAGCCGGTCGGCTCGGGGTTCAGGCGGGCGATCACCAGGGCCTCGACATCGTCGCCGCGTCCCGGGCCCGGGCCGGCGAACGGCAAGCGGGAAATAATTTTCGGCAGGTCGCCGCTTTCGCCCATCAGGCTGATCCACCAGCCCTCGGCATCCTCGCGGTCGGGCATCGGCATGATGCCGACGGTGGCGCTGCCCTCGGCGACCGCGCGGACCACCTGTCCGGCCGAGCGCAGGGGCATCATCGGCGTGTAGGAGCCGTAATGGTCGCGCGCCAGTTCCAGATAGCCGAGACCGCGGTCGGGCATGAAGACGCCGACCGTCAGCGGCGCCTGCACCGCCACCATGCCGCCGATCATCTCGCGCCACAGCCTGACCAGGGTCGCCTTGGGGAAGCGCCCCTGGTGACGGGCCAGCAGGCGGCGCAGGATCTCGGCCTCACGGCCTGGCGCCAGCGGCGCCACACCGGCCTGCCCCTTGATGGCGCCGATGCGTTCGGCAACCTCGCAACGCTGCAGCAGCAGATCATGCATGGCGTCATCGATGGCATCGATCTCGCGCCGCAGTTTATCTAGAGGTTTTTCATTGACCATGGTGCTTCCGATTAAGGCCCGACGGCAAACCGCATAGTAGTATCGGTCAGTCGCCCTCGCCGTCAATCACGGCGCGGGCGACGTCCCAGGAATATCCTGCCCGGCCGAGAGCGGCCAGATCCCGCTGCCGGTTGGCGGCGCGGAGGGAGGGCGGGCGGAACGGACCGAGGCGCCGGCGGCGCGCGTAATGGCGCGCCGCCGCCAGATCGGTCGAGCCGTTGTCAAGATCGGCGGCAAGGGTGCCGAGGGCCTCCTCGACCAGTTCGGCATCGACCCCGCGCGCCTTCAGATACTGGCGGATGGTCGCCAGCGAGGCGCCGCGGCGATGCAGGCTGGCCACCCTGCCGTCGGCATAGCGGCGGTCGTCCAGCAATCCCGAGCGCAGAAACCGCTCCACCAGGGCATCAACCAGCCCGGCCCCGGCCTCCATCTCGCCTTCGGCACGCGCCACACGGCGCATCAGCACCCGCCGAAGCGAGACGGCCGAGGCGGAAAACCGCTCGAGATAGGCCAGCGCGATGTTCTCCAGCCGCTGCGCGGTGATCGGTTTCGGGGGCTTGCTCATTGGCGCAGCTTAGCGCAAATTGCCCGCCTCATGGATCGCCAAGATTGCCTCACGCCCCCCCTTCCGTCGCCGCGCCGGTTCGGCGCCGTCAACTGGCTCGGCCTGTGGACGCTGACCATGAAGGAGGTGCGGCGTTTTCTGAAGGTCTATTTCCAGACCATCATCGCGCCCGTCGTCACCACCCTGCTGTTTCTGGCGATCTTCGTTCTCGCCATCGGCCGGGCGACCATGCAGGTGGCGGGGGTACCGTTCGCCGACTTCCTGGCGCCGGGCCTGATCATGATGGCGATGACGCAGAACGCCTTCGCCAACACGTCGTCGTCTCTGATCATTTCCAAGGTGCAGGGCAATATCGTCGATGTCCTGATGCCGCCGCTGTCGGCGCTGGAACAGACCGCCGCCTTCGCCCTGGGCGGCGTCGCCCGCGGCCTGGTGGTCGGCATCGTGGTCGGCATCGTCATGGCCTGGTTCGTCAATCTGAAGCCGGTCCAGCCGGCGCTGATCGTCTATCACGCGGTGATGGCCTCGCTGATGCTGTCGCTGCTGGGCATGGTCGCCGGCATCTGGGCCGACAAATTCGACCATATGGCGGCGGTCACCAATTTCATCGTCACCCCGCTGTCCTTCCTGTCGGGATCGTTCTACACCATCGACCGCCTGCCCGACGGATTTCACCTGCTGGCCCTGGCCAATCCGTTCTTTTACATGATCGACGGCTTCCGCGCCGGGTTCATCGGCCATGCCGACGGCTCGCTGGCGACCGGCGCCCTGGTGGTGGCGGGCGCCAATCTTGCGCTGGCGGCGGTCGCCTACCGCATGTTCAGGACCGGATACAAACTGAAGGCCTGAGCCTGCGCCCGGCGAGGTCGCGCATCAGACATGGATTCAACGGATCACACCGGATGAAAACGGATGTTTTTTTGCGCCTGCGGCGCATTTTTGCGATTGATAAACCACTGGACAAATGTGGGTTATATCCTGTCACATATTCTGCTGGCAGCGATCATCACCTCGGGAGCGGAAGGGAAAGACATGATCTTGGTCGATAATTTGAAAGTCAAAACCAAGATAATGACAATCGTCTGGGGCTCGCTTGTCGGCATTTCCCTGGTATTCGCCAGTTGCCTGTATTTGTTGAACACGGATCTGCTGCAAACCCAGAAGCTGAAAGTCAAGGATCTTGACGAAAGCGCTTATTCCGTCGTCAGCCGCTATGCGGCGTTGGCGAAGGATGGACGGATGTCGGAAGCCGAGGCCAAAGCCGCCGCCCTGGCCGACCTGAAAGCCATGCGCTACGGGGACAACGACTATTTCTGGGTCAACGACATGAGCCCGGCGATGATCATGCACCCGACCAAGCCGGAACTCGACGGGCGCCCCCTCGGCGACATGAAGGACCCCGACGGCAATCCCCTGTTCCGCGATATGGTGGCCATCGTGCAAAAGGACGGCGCCGGCTATTACGCCTATTCCTGGCCCAAGCCCGGCGCCCAGGAGCCCGTGCGCAAGATTTCCTATGTCAAGGCCTTCGCCCCCTGGGGATGGATCATCGGCACCGGGATCTATCTTGACGATCTCGACAGAACCTTCCGCCAGGCGGCGACCATCCTCGGCGCAGTCGTGCTGTTAATCGCCATTCCGGGCATCGGCTCGGGCCTGCTGATCGCCAGACGGCTTACCGGCCCGCTGCAGCGCCTCGCCGCGGTCACCAAGGACCTGAGCGACGGCAGGCTGGACGGCGACATCGGCAGCGAGACGCGGCGCGATGAAATCGGTGACATGTGGCGGGCTCTCGAGATCTTCCGCAACAACGCCCTCGAACGGCGGCAACTGGAAGCGGCGCGGCGGCTCGAGGAGGAGCGCGAAAGAGCGGCGCGCGAACATGCCATGGCGGTAAATAACCTTTCCGATATTTTTGAACAGACGGTCAGCGCCAAGGTGACGGCGGTGGAAGTCGCCTCGCACGGCATCAGCGTCACCGCGCAGACCATGGCCTCGAGATCGCAGCAAAGCGGAGGGCGGTCGCTGGAGCTGGGCGACGCCGCGGCCATCACCACCGAGCGGGCGGCGGCGGCGGCCGAGGCGACCCGCCAGCTGTCCTCGGCGGTCATGGAAATTGCCCGGGAGGTGGCGCAGTCGGGCGAGATTTCCCGCCAGGCGGTCGAGCAGGTGTCGGCCACCGCCGAGCGGATGGGCGGACTGACCGAGTCGGTCAAGACCATCGGCGAAGTGGTGCGGTTGATCAACGATATCGCCAGCCAGACCAACCTGCTGGCGTTGAACGCCACCATCGAGGCGGCCCGGGCCGGCGAGGCCGGCAAAGGTTTCGCCGTGGTCGCCGGCGAAGTCAAGAATCTGGCCAACCAGACGGCGCGGGCCACCGAGGACATTGCCCGGCAGATCAACGCCGTTCAGGAGTCGACACGGATCATGGCGGACAGCATTTCATCCGTTGTCGACACCATCGGCGCGCTGGATCAGACGGCGGCGGTGATTGCCGGGGCGGTGCGCGAGCAGGAATCTGCCAGCCGGGAGATCGCCAGCAATATCAATGAAGTGGCCCTCCAGGCAGGGGAGGTGTCGAAAAGCGTGATGATGCTGGCCAGGACCTCGACACTCTCCTGCGCCGGCACCATCCGCGTCATCTGGAGTGCCACCGATCTGGCCGAGGTGGTCCGCGACCTGAACGAAGAAGCGAAAAATTTCGTCGAACGGGTCCGCCAATAATCAGCCTGTCGGGAATGGAAAGCGGTGATGTTTCAGCGTTTGCGTGTCCTGCTGATCGAAGACGAGCCGGGAGACGCCGACCTGATGCTGCTGGCGCTGAGGCAGTCGACCAGGCCCGTCTGCGTCGCCTTCCACGAACCTACCCTGGCCGGTGCCATTGAGCGCCTCGGCAACAGCGCCGCCTTCGATGTCGCCCTGCTCGACCTCGGCCTGCCGGACTCGCTTGGCTTCGACACGCTGACCCGCCTGCAGGAGGCGGCGCCGAACCTGCCGATCGTCATCATGACCGGTCTGGACGACCCGGCCCTGGCGGAAAAGGCGCTGGAAGCCGGGGCTCAGGACTATCTCGTCAAGGGAGAAAGCCCGCCGGGCACGGTGGCGCGCTCGATCCGCTACGCGATTGCCCGCAAAATCGCCGATCTCGAAAGCAAGGCCATGGCCGAGCGCCTGGCCACCGCCCTGCTCGCCGAGAACGAGCGCATGGAAGAACAGCTAAGCCTTGCGCGCACCATGGAATTCGATTTGCTGCCCAAGCGTGACCGCCTCGACGCCCTGCGCGAACACCTTGGCCTGTTTATCGACGCCTATTTTGAGCCGTCCTTCGATGTCGGTGGCGATTTGTGGGGATGCGTCGAGACCGAGGGCGGAAAATTCGCCGTCTTCATCTTCGACTTTTCCGGCCATGGGGTCAGCGCCTCGCTGAATGTCTTTCGCCTGCACACCCTGCTGAACGCCTTCGGCAGGCGGATTGTCGATCCGGCGGCGACGCTGACCCGCCTTAACCAGGTCCTGTTCGACCTGCTGCCCCGCGGCCAATACGCCACCATATTTCTCGGCGTC
Organism: Rhodospirillaceae bacterium; assembly: GCA_013349665.1. Lineage (GTDB taxonomy): Bacteria > Pseudomonadota > Alphaproteobacteria > Rhodospirillales > Magnetospirillaceae > DUZF01. The sequence goes on from DUZF01000054.1 coordinate 5,135, forward strand.
ATCGACACCGCCGGACAAACCCTGACCTGGTCAGCCGGCGGCGCTCCGCCGCCGATCCTGTTCAGCCACGACGGCGGCGGACAATGGCTTGAAACCCGCGGCAAGCCCCTCGGCATCTCGGCCGGGGCGAAATACCTCAACCGGACGGCACCGTTCACCCTCGGCAGCAGCCTGTTCCTTTACAGCGACGCCATGCTCGAGGCGCGCACCGGCGCCGGTGACATGCTCGGCGAAGACGGCCTGATGGCCATGGTGCGGGCGAACTCCGGCGCGGCGGGGATCAATATTGCGGGGCTGATCCGACAGTTCACCGAGGCCGTGGGTTCGCCTCTGGACGACGATCTGACGGCGGTCTCCTTATTCGCCATTGCCGAAGCCCCCGGCGGGCGGGCGGATCCACGCGCCGGCTCAGCCCCGTCCGCCTTGCCGATGATGATCCTGACCTCAACGGATGGCGATGCCATCGCCACCGGCCTCAGTCCCCCCTATGGCGGCTTCCTGGAGATCACCGAGGCCGGGCTCGCCGATGTCGGCCGGATCTGCTTCGAAGCGGCGAAGCGCGGGGCACTCAGCCTTTCGCTGTCAACGCTCACCGCCTATGACCGGCGCATGTGGGAGCTCCTCGCCGAGGCCGCGAAGCGGCGTTTCGGCGGCGAACGCGACTGGGATGGACTGGACCTGATCCTGGTCGAAGCCATCGGCAATGCCATTGTCCACGGCAATCTGGAGATCAGAAGCGGTCTCAGGGAATCGCCGTCCGGCCTGGGAAGATTTACCGAGGATATCCTCGACCGGCTGGGCAATCCGGCCATTGCCGGCCGACGGGTAGAGGCCACCATCGCCGTTCTGCCCGACGGTCGCCTCGAGGTTCTGATTGCGGACCGCGGCGCCGGCTTTGATTACGCCCGCTCCGACGACAGATCGCGGCGGCAAAGCGATAAACATGGCCGGGGACTGTCGCTGATCAAAAAAATCGCTTATAGCGTTGCGTTCCGGGACGGGGGACGGACCATCGTGGTGGTCCTTTGACCGTTCTCGCCGGTCCTTGACGCCATTTCTATGGCGGTTGGATGGAATATGCGAGAGACTTGAGGCAGGCTACTTTAGCGGTCTGTCGGTACAGAAGGAGAAGACAAATGAATTATCAGGTCAGCGAAGATAATTCGGGAATCAAAGTCCGTCTTTCCGGCGAACTGAGTTTTGTTTCGAACAAGGAATTCAAGGCCCTCATCGACAAGCTCGGCGGATCGAAAGGCCGTCCGCTGACATTCGACCTCGCCGACGTCAGCCATATCGATTCGGTGGGGCTCGGCCTGCTGTATATCGCCAAGGAGGAAGTCGGCCCGGCGACCGGTAAAATCCGCCTGAAGTCACCGAAAAGCAACGTGCTTAAGCTGTTGCACCTGACCGAAGCGGAAACCGATTTCGACATCGAGCCGTGACCGGCGTTATCTCCCCGTATCGAGCAACATCTCACGGAACAGGGCCAATAACGTCTGATCGAGTTGGGAGGACATTCCCTCAACCATAATGCTCAGCGCCGCTTCGGCGCTGATGGCGGGCCGATAGACCCGCCGCTCGCTCATGGCGCAAAAGACATCGACGATCGCCGCCATCCGGGACAATTCGTTCAGCTCGGACCCCTTCAAGCCGCGGGGATAACCGCTGCCGTCAAGGCGCTCATGATGTTCGGCGGCGATAACCAACAGATTTTTCGGCAGTTCCGCCGATTGTCCGAGAAATTGGAGAGTTAACGGCACATGGCTCTTGACCAAAGTCAGCTCTTCAGGCGTCAGCGGATCGGCCTTGTTCAACACATCATAGGGAATCGACATCTTGCCGATGTCGTGAAGCAGGCCGCCTGACCCCAGCAGCGACAGATCGGGATCCTTCAAGCCGATGGCATAGCCGAACAGAACCAGCAAGGTGGCGGTCCCCAGGCTGTGGGCGTAGGAATAGTTGTCGTGGCTGCGGATGCTGGCCAGAATTTCCTTGTGTTCCTGCATACCGACGGCTTCCACCAACGGTCCGCAGGCGGACAGGACCTGGGCATAGGCAACCGGTTCACCCTTCTCGACCACATCGCTGAAACTGTTGTAGACGTCCATGGTCCCGACCAGGGCCCGACGGGACGCCGCCGGAAGGGCCTCCCATTTTTTTTCGACCGTCTTGTTGATTTGCTGCGAAATCGCCCTGATCAGCAGACTGCGGCGGAAAGGCTTGGCGAGAAAACAGTCGGCACCGCATTCGGCGGCCTGATGGCGAAGCGTGTTTTCGTCGCCGGTGCCGGTAAAGACAATCGGCACGCCGGCGAACAGATTGCCGCTGCGGATCAGCCTGACGAAATCACCGCCACCCCGGGGCGGTGCCGACTGGTCCACCAGAAGGGCGCATAGCGGCCGTTTCCCAAGGTCGGCAACGGCATCGGCGGCGGTCGAATAGGTCGCCACCTGATAGAATGATACAAGCGCCTGAGCAACTTGTCGGCGATGGCTCTCATTGGCGTCAATGACCCCCACCAGCATCTTCGGCGCTGAAAATGACCCTATGCTGCGACCGCTCTGTTCCATGGCCACATATCAATGTCGGAGGGGACGAAGGTCAACAGGATTCGCCGAAATCCACTTGCCGTCGCCGCCTGCGGCAGCTATCGCGACGGTAAAGACCGGATCCAAGTAGAAGCCCTGGCGCCGCCTTCGCCAATGACGTTGACAATTCCCGGAAAGGCAAGGATATTCTGCCGCTTTCCATGAGCGCCCGGCGATCATTTGCGTTCCGGAGAGTACCGGTGTTCCCATCCGTCATGCCGACTTATGCCCGTGCCGATCTTGCCTTCGAAAAGGGCGAGGGTGTGTACCTGTTTGCCGCGGACGGGCGGAGATATCTGGATTTCGCCTCAGGCGTCGCCGTCAACGCGCTCGGCCATTGCCATCCCAGACTGGTCGCCGCCCTGAAGACGCAGGCCGACAAATTGTGGCACTGCTCCAACCTGTACCGTGTGCCGCTGCAGGAAAAGGTGGCCGGCAGGTTGTGCCGGCACAGCTTCGCCGATACCGTGTTTTTCTGTAATTCCGGTGCCGAGGCAATGGAAGGCGTCATCAAGCTGATGCGCAAATACCATTCCCACGCCGGCAATCCCGAGCGCTGGCGCGTCGTCGTCGCCGAGGGCGCCTTCCACGGCCGCACCCTGGCGACACTGGCCGCCGGCGGCCAGGAGAAACATCTCAAGGGGTTTGGTCCGGTGATGGACGGCTTCGACCGCGTCGCCTTCGGCAATCTCGACGAAATGCGCCGGGCCATCGGCCCCGCCACCGCCGGCATCCTCATCGAACCGGTGCAGGGCGAGGGCGGTGTGCGCGCCGCCAGTCCCGACTATCTGCGGGCGCTGCGCGCCATCGCCGACGAATTCGGCGTTCTGCTGGCCTTCGACGAAGTGCAGACCGGCAATGGTCGCACCGGCAAGCTGTTCGCCCATGAATGGGCAGGTATCACCCCCGACGTCCTCGGCACCGCCAAGGGCCTGGGGGGCGGCTTCCCGCTGGGCGCCGTTCTGGCCAGCGAAAAAGCCGCCGCCGGAATGACCGCCGGCACCCATGGCAGCACCTTCGGCGGCAATCCGCTGGCGATGGCGGTGGCCGACGCCGTCCTCGATGAATTGCTCAGCGACGGCTTCCTCGATCACGTCCAGCGCATGGCCGAGATGCTGGCGACCGCAATGGACGACCTCGCCAGGCGCCATCCGACGATCATCGAGGACCGGCGCGGCACCGGCCTGCTCCGCGGCTTCAAGACCAGGCCGCTCAACGGCGAGGTGGTGGAGGCGTTGGCGGCCGACGGCCTGCTGACGGTTGGCGCCGGCGACAACGTCGTGCGTCTGGTGCCGCCGCTGGTGATCGAGGCCGCGCATATCCGCGAAGCCGTCGAGATCATGGACCGCCGCTTCACCAGTCTGGCTTCCTGACATGTCGCCGATCCGCCATTTCCTCGACCTGGATCGATTCGAAACGCCGGTCCTGCGTCACATCCTCGATCTCGGCAAGGCCTTCAAGCGCGGCAAATCCGGATTGGGCCCGCGCCCGCTGGAGGGCCGGAGCCTGGCGTTGATTTTCGAGAAGCCGTCGACCCGCACCCGGGTGTCTTTCGAAGCCGGCATGCAGCAACTGGGCGGCGACGTCATCGTGCTGACCAATCACGACACCCAACTCGGCCGCGGCGAGACCATCGCCGACACCGCCCGCGTGCTGTCGCGCTATGTCCAGGCCATCATGCTGCGCACCAATGACCCGGGCAAGGTGACGGAACTGGCCGCCCATGCGACGGTGCCGGTGATCAATGGGCTGACCGACCAGACCCATCCCTGCCAGGTGATGGCCGATATCATGACCTTCGAAGAACATCGGGGGCCCCTGGCCGGCAAGGTGGTGGCCTGGAGCGGCGACGGCAACAACGTCGCCAACAGCTGGATCCATGCCAGCGCACATTTCGGCTTCACCATGCGCCTGGCCTGCCCGGCCTCCCTGGCGCCGTCGGCGCAGGCCCTGGATTGGGCCCGTTCGAAGGGAGCGACCATCGAAGTCACCACCGACCCCGTTCAGGCGGTGACAGGGGCGGATTGCGTCCTCACCGACACCTGGCTGTCGATGGGCTGCCGCGACGACAATCGCCAGGAGCTGCTGGCCGCCTATCAGGTCAACAGCGCTCTGATGTCCCTGGCCAAGCGGGATGCCCTGTTCATGCACTGCCTGCCGGCGCATCGCGGCGAGGAAGTGACCGACGAGGTCATCGACGGGTCCCAGTCGGTGGTCTGGGACGAAGCGGAAAATCGCATGCATGTGCAGAAAGGCATCCTCACCTGGTGCCTGTTGTGACCGATGATGGCACTGATTTTCTCGTCCCCTTCCTGATCGACGCCGGTGCCGTCCGCGGGCGGCTGGTTCGCCTGGGTCCGGCGCTGGAAAGCATTCTTGCCCCCCATGACTATCCCGCCCCGGTGGCCCTGCTGCTGGCCCAGGCGCTGACACTGGCGGCGGCCCTCGCCGGCTCGCTCAAATTCGACGGTGTGCTGACCCTGCAGATCCAGTCCGACGGGCCGGTTTCGCTGATCGTCGCCGATGCCACCAGCGGCGGCGACCTGCGCGGCTACGCCCGCCATGACCCCGTCCGCCTGAGCGAAGACGCCGCCCTCGGCAAGGGTTTCCTGGCCTTCACCATCGACCAGGGGCCGGAAACCGACCGCTACCAGGGCATCGTCGAACTGGCCGGCGACGGCCTGGAAGCCTGCGCGCAACGCTACTTTCAGCAGTCCGAGCAGTTGGAGACGGCCTTCCGCCTGGCCGCCCGGCCCGGCGAGGGCGGCTGGCAGGCGGCAGCGTTGATGATCCAGCGCATGCCCACCGGACCCTCCAGCCCGATCCTTACCGCCGATGAGGCCGCCGAGGCATGGAACCGCGCCCGCATCCTTCTGCATAGCGCCCGCGACGAGGAGATGCTCGACCTTGCCCCGGAGCGCCTGCTCTACCGCCTGTATCATGCCGACGGGCTCAGGCCCGCCGACCTCCGCCGTCTCCAGGCCGGCTGCCGCTGCTCCGCCGAAAGGGTGGCGATGACGCTGAAATCCTTTCCCCGACAGGAACTCGACGACTTGCGCGATGCCGACGGACGGGTGGATGTGGTCTGCGAATTCTGCAAGGCGCAGTACCTGTTTTCCGAGGCTGACCTGGACCGCCTTTACCTGTCTTGACCAGCCGTGCGACAATCGCCTGCCTCGCAACTGTTCGGAACCGGACCCCCATGCCCCGCGCCCTCTTCCTTTGTCTCGGCCTGCTGCTCGGCCTCGGCGCCTGCGCCGGCGTCAATCCGCCGAGCGCGAAACTGCCGCAAATGACCTTCGCCAACCTGCAGGCGCTGCAAATCGACGTCGCCCGGGTCGAGGTGGTCAGCAAATACCAGCCGCCGGCCCAGGCCCCGCATATTGAATACGACATGCCGGTGGCCCCTGAGAACGCCATCAAGCGCTGGGTTCAGGATCGGCTGCAGCCGGTCGGCCGCAGCGGCGTGCTGAGGGTCACCATCCTCGACGCGCAAGCCACGGAAAACCCGCTGAAGACCGACACCGGGGTCAAGAGCGTGTTCGAGAAACAGCAGGTGGCACGGGTCGATGTGGCGGTTGAAGTCTCGCTGCAGATCCTCGACGAGCGGCAATTTCCCGTCGCCGAGGCCTCGGCCAAGGCGTCGCGCAGCCGGACCCTGCCGGAAGGCATGAAGCTCAACGAGCGGGACAGCCTGCTTTACGACCTGGTGGAAGGCACGATGTTGGAGTTCAACACCAACATCGATCCCTATATCCGCACCTCCTTCGCCCGCTGGCTCGGGGTCAGATAAGACCATGGAGCATCCCGCGTCAAATGACGCGGGATGAGATTGCGGCCGTTGAGGCCGCGGCCAAGGCTGCGGAGCAGCCGCCCGGCGAGGGCAAATTTAAAAAACTTAAAGTGTGATGCGGATCTAATGCATCACACTTTAAGGCCGCCAGAAACCTCGATAAAACAGCGCCAGGACGACGAATATTTCCAGGCGGCCGAGCAACATGCCGGCCGCCAGCAGCCATTTCGCCCCATCCGGCAGGCCGCCGAAGCCGCTCAACGGGCCGACCGCCGGACCGAAACCCGGCCCCAGATTGGCCAGGGCGCCGGCCGCGGCGGAAATCGCCGAGACGAAATCCAACCCCACCATGCCCAAGGCCATCGCCAGCATGGCGAAGGACAGGCTGTAGACGAACAGAAAGCCGAGCACTGATTCGGCGACCGCCTCCGGAATCGGCCGGCGTTCATATTGCGGCAACAGGACCGCGTTGGGCATCAGCAAGCGCACCATCTGGGCCTGCGCCGTGGCATAGAGGATCTGCAGGCGGAACAGCTTGACGCCGCCGGAGGTGGAGCCGGCACAGCCGCCGATGAAAGACAGGAACAGCAGCACCGCCATCGGAAAACCCGTCCAGCCGCCCCAGTCGAGGGTGGCGAAGCCGGTGCCGGTCATCACGCTGACGGCGGTGAACAGGCCATGGCGCAGCGCCGGCAGCGGCTTCACATCCTTTTCGGCATAAAGCCAGAAGCCGATCAGCACCGCCGAAACCAACATGGTGACGACGTACCACCGCAACTGGGTATTGCGCAGTGCCGCCCGCCAGCGCCGCTGCGCCAGTTGCAGATAGAGGATGAACGGCGCCCCGCCGAGCACCATGCCCAGCAGGATCACCCAATCGACGGCCGGGCTGCGCCAATGGCCGATGGATCCGTCCGAGGTCGAGAAACCGCCGCAGGAAATGGTCGTCATGGCGTGCAGCAAGGCGGGAAAGCGGCTCATCCCGGCCGCCCACAGAAGCAGGGTCAGCAGCACCGTCATCGCCAGATAGAGGGCGAGAATGCTGCCCATCACCTTGGCCAGGCGGGGCATCACCCGGTCGACGAACTGCGCCGTTTCCAGGCGGAAGATCTGCATGCCACCGATATTGAGGGTCGGCAGGACCAGAAACCCCATCACCAGCCCCCCCATGCCGCCCAGCCACTGCAGCAAAGCCCGCCACAGCAGCAGACCCGGCGGGGCATGATCGAGCCCCCTGAGCACGCTGGCACCGGTGGCGGTGACCCCGGCGACCGCCTCGAAGAAAGCGTCGGTCGCCGACAGATGCTGGGCTGAAAAAGCGAAGGGCAAAGCGGCCGCCGCGCTGACCGCCAGCCAGCCGCCGGCGGCCAGCATGAAGATCTGGCGCACTGACAGCGCCAGCGGCCGCCCCAACCGGTTGGCGGCGGCCAGGGTCTGGCCGATGAACAGAGTCACCGAGGCCGAGCCGGCAAAAACCAGCCAGTCGGCATCGCCATGGGCGGCATCGACGACCGCCGGCAGGCACATGGCCGCCGCCAGCACCGAGACCAGCCAGCCAACACAGAACAGAACGGGTCTGAGATCGAACATCGCCTCAACCGCGCCAGAACAACCGGCTGCTGAGGATCAACAGCGGCGCCAGTTCCAGGCGCCCCAGCAGCATGCCCCCGGCGAACAGCCATTTCGCCGGATCGGAGATCTCGTGATACGAGCCGGACGGCCCGATCAGCCGGCCCAGGCCCGGCCCGACATTGCCGAGCGCCGAAGCCGCTCCCGACAGGCCGCTGATGGCGTCCAGGCCGCAGAGGGTGAGCAGGCTGCCAAGGGTGGCCAGGCAGATGAAATACAACATGACGAAACCGAGAACCGAACGCAGGACCGGTTCGGAGACCTGTATGCGGTTGAAATCGATCGGGAAGACGCCATGAGGATGGATCAACCGGCGGATATGCACGGCGGTCATGGCGAACAGCACTTCGTAACGGAAGATCTTGATGCCGCCGGCCGCCGAACCGGTGCAGCCGCCGATGAAGGCCAGCACGAAGAAGGTGATCTGGGCGAAGCCGCCCCAGGCATCGTAATCGATGCTGTGAAAGCCGGTGGTGCTGAGGATCGACACCACATTGAAGGCGGAATGGGAAAAGGCCTCATAGACCCCCATATCCCCCACCGCCCAGTTCCAGAAGGTGATCAACAACGAAAAGACGGCGGCGCAGATCAGGAACCAGCGAAGCTGGCTGTCCTCGAACAGGGCCCAGCCGTCCCGGCGCCAGGGCTGGACGTATCGGCTGAAGGTCAGGCTGCCGAGCACCATGCCCAGCACACAGATCCATCGCGCCGCCTCGCCGAAATGGCCGAGAGACTGGTCGGAGGTGGAAAATCCACCGGTGGACAGGCTCGACATGGCATGGCAGAGCGCCTCCAGCGGTGTCATCCCGGCCAGGGTCAGGGTAACGGCGAGGATCGTCGTCAACAGGGCGTAGATGGTCAGCAGTTTCCATGCCAGATAAGAGACGCGCGGTTGCCCGCTATCAAGCTTGTCCGAGTTTTCCAGGCGGAACAGCTGCATGCCGCCGATCCTCAGCACCGGCAGCAGGGTCAGCGCGGTAACGATGATCCCTGCCCCGCCCAGCCATTGCAGCATCGCCCGCCAGATCAATATGGCCCGGGACGTATGGTCAAGTCCGCGCAGCACCGTCGCACCGGTGGTGGTGATTCCCGACACCGACTCGAACACGCCGTCGGTGACCGACAGCCGCAGGCTGCAGTAATGCAGCGGCAGGGCGGCGAACAAGGCGACCAGAAGCCAGCTGGTGGCGGTCAGCAGAAAGGCCTGGCGGGTCCGCAACACCGGCCAGCCATCCAGCTGGTTGCCGAAAATCAGCGCCATGCCGACGAAAGCGGTAAACGCCATCGAGAAAAAGAACGCCGGCCACTCCCCTTCCTGGCAGGTCATGTCGACGGCAACGGGCAGACCCATGGCAATCGCCAGGATCAACAACAGGAACCCGTCGATAAACAACACCGGACGAAAATCCAACAAGGACCCTTCCCCTGAGGCCAGACAGGACTATTGGCCGCTACGCCCCGCTCTGTCCAGTCCCGATGTCAGGAAGCCGCCGCGATCAGATATTGCTCAGATTGCTGGACGGAGTGCCGATCAGGGCCATGAATTCCCGGCGCGTCGAGGGATCTTCACGGAATGCCCCGAGCATGCGGCTGGTCACCATGGTGACGCCGGGTTTTCTGACACCCCGGGTGGTCATGCATTGATGCGCCGCCTCGATCACCACCGCCACCCCCCGCGGAGCCAGCACATCCTGGATGCTGTTGGCGATCTGCGCGGTCAGTTTCTCCTGGATCTGCAGGCGCCGCGCATAGATCTCGACCACCCGCGCCAGCTTGGAGATGCCCACCACCCGGTTGGCCGGCAGATAGGCCACATGGGCCTTGCCGATGATCGCCACCATATGGTGCTCGCAATGGCTTTCCAGGCGGATATCGCGCAGCACCACCATTTCATCATAGCCGTCGGTTTCCGAGAAGGTACGGCGCAGGATGTCTTCGGGGTCTTCATGATATCCGGAAAAAAACTCCTCATAGGCCCGCACCACCCGCGACGGGGTATCGACCAGGCCCTCCCGGGTGGGATCGTCCCCCGCCCAGCGCAGCAGCGTGCGCACCGCCTCCTCGGCTTCGGCGCGGCTCGGCCTACGGGTGTCGACGGGCGTCTTGCCCAGGGCGATGGCGGTCTGGTCTGTCACGGTCTCTTGTCCTCGCGTCTCACTCTCCGGAAGATTGCCTTCCGGCTGCACTCGTACCCCATGTGGCGACAGGACACCGGCGATGCAAGTATGACCGACCGCGGTGGCTTAATTCAACCGCATGGTCTGGTGCGGGCTGTCCAGGGAAAAGGCGGGAACGGCGATGTCGAATCGTTCGCCTTCGACGGTTTCCACCTGATAGCTGCCGACCATGATGCCCGAGGGCGTGGTCAGCGGCGTGCCGCTGGTGTATTCGTAATGATCTCCGGGATGCAGGGTCGGCTGCTCGCCGACGACGCCGGCGCCGGTGACCTCCTGGATACGGCCCATGGCATCGGTGATTTTCCAATGCCGACGTAATAACTGCACTGTTTCCGGGCCGCAGTTCTCGATTCTCACCCGATAGGCCCAAACGAAATGATTGTCTGCGGGAGAGGATTGATCTTCCAGGTAAACCGGCTTGACCGTAACCGTGATCGATCGGGTTGTCTCGGAATACATTGACCCGTCCTGCATTCTTCGGGCGGAATCCGCCTCGAGCCCTGTCACTGTCATTCTAATCCCGCGTGAGTGTTTGTCCAGGGTGGTGATCCTGCCATAAGAGGAATGGCATTCCCATTGATACCACCGAATTCCGCCCCTCCCGGCACGCATCGGCGTTAGGCGGCGCGATTACCGCGGCGGTTGCCGGCATTTTGCGTTGCGACGGGATCCTGACCGACGGCGCGATCGCCATCGGTCAGGATCCGGATGTAAGCGTGGTGGTCGGCGCCTAATCGTTCATGGTGACGACGGCGCGGCGGTTCTGCGGTTCCTTGACGCCGTCGGCGGTGGACACCAGCGGTTCGGTCTTGCCGCGACCCACCGCGGCCAGACGGTCGGCAGGCAACCCGGCGGCAACCAGGGCCTTCTTCACCGCCTCGGCGCGGCGCAGCGC
>DUZF01000055.1 GCA_013349665.1 Rhodospirillaceae bacterium
CTCCGCTGGCTGAGGATTCTTTTGCGTCTTTTTTTGGAATGGCTGCGGATGGTATCCGGCTCTTATACGGAAATAGCCGAGCCGGCCTGACGGCCGGTAACGGCTATTTCACGGACGACTAAATACCAATCATCTCTTGTTGCGAAGCCCTCAGTTCCTTATGTGAGCGCATTCACTGAAGGAAGTCTGCGCTCAGTCCATGATCATTATGGATTTTCCGTTTTCGGGAGCCTTGGCCTTGCCGACAAATATCGGACCCTCGCTGAAGCGGTCTCGCCTGCGCAGCCTGCTGCTGGCCGGCACGGCGCTGGTTTCCGGCGTCGCCGGCGCCACCGCCCTGGCCGGCGGGCCGGCGCCGCTGACCCTGCCGTCCGGCGGGCCGGCGCCGCTGACCCTGCCGTCCGGCGGGCGGGTAACGGCCGGCCAGGTCTCCATCACCCAGTCGGGCGGGGCCATGACGGTGACCCAGGCGAGCTCGAAGGCGGTACTCGATTGGCAAAGTTTCGATATCGGCAGCCAGGCTTCGGTGGTGTTCCGCCAGCCGGATGCCTCGTCGATGGCGCTGAACCGGGTGGTGGCCGGCGATGCCTCGCAGATCCAGGGCCGGCTGTCGGCCAATGGCCAGGTGGTGCTGATCAACCCCAACGGCGTGGTGTTCGGCCCCGGCGCGGCGGTCAATGTCGGCGGCCTGGTGGCCTCGGCCCTGGACATCAAGGACGCTGACTTCCTGGCCGGCAATTTCTCCTTCGAGCGTGGGCAGGCCAATGGCGCGGTGGCCAATCACGGCGCCATCAGGACCGCTCCCGGCGGCTATGCCGCGCTGGTCGGGGCCAAGGTGACCAATGACGGCCTGATCGAGGCCAGCCTGGGGACGGTGGCGCTGGCCTCCGGCGAGGCGGCGGTGCTCAGCTTCACCGGCACCTCCCTGGTGGGCGTGCAGGTGCGGCCGGCGACCATCGCCTCGCTGATCGAGGCCGGCGGCATCATCCGCGCCGACGGCGGCAAGGTGCTGGTCAGCGCCGCCGCCGCCAACCAGATTCTCGGCGGCGCCATCAATGCCGACGGAGTGATCGAAGCCAACAGTCTGTCCAATGTCGGCGGCCGGATCAGCCTGCAGGCCAGCGGACCGATCACCATCGCCGGCGCCGAGATCGCCGCCATGGGTGCCAGCGGCGGCGGCGCCATCGCCGTCGGCGGCACCTCCACCGCCCAGGTGACGGTGGACACCGCCAGCCGCCTCGACGCGTCAGCCACGGCCAAAGGCGACGGCGGTTCGGTGCTGGTAAATTCGCAGGCCACCGCCTTTCACGGCCAGGCCACGGCGCGCGGCGGGGCGAAAGGCGGCAACGGCGGCCATGTCGAGACTTCGGGCGAGCATCTGGATGTCTCCGGCGCCCGCGTCGATGTGGCGGCGCCGCTGGGCGGGCGCGGCAGCTGGCTGCTGGACCCCACCGATTTCATCGTCGACGCCTCGAATGCCGGTGCCATCCAGAGTGGTCTGGCCAGCGCCGACGTCACCATCCAGACCACCGCATCGGGCAACAGCGTCAGCGGCGCGACCGCCGTCAGCGGCGCCAATGGCGGGGCCAACGGCGACATCGTGGTGGCGGCGCCCATCACCTGGGCGTCAAACCAGACTTTGACCCTGAATGCCTATCACAGCGTCCTGGTCCAGGCGCCGGTCAGCGCCTCGGGCGACACTGCCGGCCTGACGATCAACGCCGGGCGAGGCCAATTCTATACCGGCACCGGCGGCTCGGTCACCCTGTCGGGCGCCAATCCCAGCCTGAGCATCAACGGCGATGCCTATAGCCTGATCGGCAGCGCCGCCCAATTCCAGGCCATGGCGACCGATGGCACCTACGCCCTGGCCAAGGATATCGATCTAAGCCAGCTTCCCTCGGCATTTCTGCCCATCGGCTACACCGCCGCCGGCCACAATGCCAATCCCACCCCCTTCACCGGCATGTTGGAGGGATTGGGCCACAGCATCAGCCATCTCGTCATCAATGACGCCACCGATAGCAATCTCGGCCTGATCAGCAATCTCGGCGGCACGGTGCGCAATCTTACCATCGCCGCCGGCAGTGTGGCGGCTGGCGCAAATGTCTCCAATATCGGCATGGTGGCCGGCCAGTCGTCGGGAAACATCGTCAATGTCACTGCCGGTGGGTCGGTCAGCACCGGCGACCACGCCACCAATGTCGGCGGCCTGGTCGGCCGGTACAGCAGCGGAACGGTATCCTTCGGCGCCTTCAGCGGTAGCGTGGTCGCCGGTGCCGCGGCGTCCAATATCGGCGGTCTGGTCGGCCAGATCGATGGCGACGGTTTGGTTATCAGCAGCTATTCCAAGGGATCGGCGACCGGCGGCAGCGGCAGCAGCAATATCGGCGGCCTGGCGGGGAACAATGCTGGATATATCACTGCCAGCTTCTCCGCTGCCAATGTTACCGCCGGCAGCGGCGCCAAGTATATCGGCGGACTGGTCGGTCAAAGTTCAGCTCAAATTTTAAGCAACTACGCCACAGGCAATGTTATCGCCGGCGATGGCGCCAGCGATATTGGCGGCCTGGTCGGTCTGTCGGGAACCGGGCTCAACTTCGGCTATGCCACCGGCTCGGTCAGCGGCGGTGCCAATGCCGCATACATCGGCGGCCTCATCGGATACTGTGCCAACGGTAATGTTGCCGCTGCCTACGCTACCGGAGCGGTTTCCGGCGGCGCCGGCGCGACATCCCTCGGCGGCCTTATCGGTTACAACTTTCAGACCAATATCGGCCAGGAACAGGGCGCCAATGGGTCTTCGATCAACACGCTGTATTGGAACGTCACCGGCACCGGCCAGGGCAGCGCCTTCGGTACCCAGGTGCAAGCATGGACCGCCGCCAGCGCTCCGGTCGGTCTGACCGCCGCCATGGCGACCGACATCAAAAACTACCCGGGTTTCGACTCGCTCGCCTCCTGGTTCTCCGGCAACAACGGCGCTCCGGCCCTGCTCGCTTCGCCCTTCGTGCTGAAGGTGACGCCGGCCAACCAAACCGCCACCTATGGCGCCGCGGTTCCCACCTTCACCGCCAAGCTCACCGGCTTCTGGGCCGGCGATGCGGTCAACGAGGTCGGCGGCCTGGCCCTGGCCAGCACCGCCGGCGCCACTCCGTCCGTCGGCAGCTATGCCATCACCGCCTCCGGGGCGTCGCTCAGCGGCCAGAATGGAAATATCTATCAGTTCAAATACAACACCGGCACATTGACCATTAAACAGGCGCCGCTCACCATCACCGCCAACGACGCCGGCAAGACCTATGGTGACGACTTCAGCCCGGCCGCCAACGCCTTCACCAGCACGACGCTGTACAACGGCGACAGCATCACCGGGGTCGCCATGTTTACGCCCGGCTCGGCCGTCACCGCCAATGCCGGCAGTTACCCCATCACCGCCTCGGCCGCCGCCGGCAGCGGTCTCGGCAACTACGCCATCACCTATAAAGCCGGCAGTCTGACGGTCAACAAGGCGCCGCTGGTGATCACGGCTGACAACCAGAGCATGTCCTACGGCGGGACCTTGCCGGCGTTGAGCGCCAGCTACAGCGGCTTCGTCAACGGCGACACAACGGCAAGCCTGACCCAGGCGGCGACGGTGGCGTCATCGGTTCCGGCGACGGCGGGCACCGGCAGCTTCCCGGGCGCCCTGGTGGCTTCCGGGGCGGCGGCCGCCAATTACGCCATCAGCTATGTGCCGGGAACGCTGACCATCGGCAAGGCTCAGCTGATCATCACCGCCAATGACGCCGCCATGACCTATGGCGGGACCTTGCCGGCGCTGGGTGTCAGCTACAGCGGTTTCGTCAACGGCGACACGGCCTCGAGCCTGACCCAGTTGGCGACGGTGGCGTCCTCGGTGGCGGCAACCTCGGGCGCCGGGATCTATCCGAAGGCGCTGGCGGCCTCGGGGGCCTCGACCGCCAATTACGACATCCGCTATGTGCCGGGGACGCTGACCATCGGCAAGGCAGCCCTGGTGGTTACCGCCAATGATGCCGGCATGACCTATGGCGGGACACTGCCGGCACTGGGCGCCCGCTACAGCGGTTTGGTCAATGGCGACACGCCGGCCGGCCTTGTCCAGCCGGCGAGCGTCGTTTCGACGGTACCGCCGAAGGCCAATGTCGGGACTTACGCAGCGGCGCTGGTCGCCTCCGGCGTCGTTTTGCCCAATTATGACGTCAGCTATGTGCCGGGGGCCCTGACCATCGATCGGGCGCAGCTGGTGATCACTGCCAATGACGCCGCCAAGACCTATGGCCGGACCGCGAGCCTCGCCGGCACCGCCTTCACCGCCGGCGGGCTGGTCAACGCCGACAGCGTTACCGCCGTCGGCATGGCCTCGGCCGGTGCCGCCGCGACCGCCGGTGCCGGCAGCTACGCGATTACTCCCTCGGCGGCGGTCGGCTCGGGATTAGCCAACTACGCCATCTCCTATGTTTCCGGGCGGCTGACGGTCGATCGGGCGTCGCTGACCTGGTCGGTCGCCGACGCCACCGCCACCAGCGGCGGGCCGCTTGTGTTGCCGCCGGCGGTGTTGACGGGTGTCGTCGGTCAGGACCAGGTGACCGGCGTGGTCGGCCTGTCGAACGGGCTGCTGCCGGTGACCCCCTCGGCCAGACTGCCGGCGGGCAGCTACACCGAGACGGTGACCGGGCTCGACGGCTCGGCCGCCGGCAATTATCAGCTGGCCGCGGCGGGCAACCGGTCGGGCCGCCTGACGGTCTTCTCCAACCTTACGGGGCTCTGGCCGGCCCTGCTTGCCCAGGACAATCTGCCGCCGGCGGCGCAGGCGCAGGCGGTGGCGCTGCCCGCCGACCGGCTGCAACTGGCCGCCGCGGCGTCGGACGAGATCTTCCAATGCGAGGACCTCGAGGACGGCAAAAGGCTGGTGTGCAAATCCATCCGCCGACAGGGCGCGGCAGAGGATGATCAGACCGCCGCCAGCCCCGCCGGCGGTTGGCGTTAAGGGGGTTCGTCCTTGTTCTCATATCCCGGATATTTTAGAGTAATGCATCTCCGGGATATGGGTCGGCGGCATGTCGCATAAAGAACGGGTCAAACGGTACCGAACGGAAGGCGGCGCGGCGGACCTGGTTCGCGTCGAAGTGCTGGTTCCGACACGCGAACGGGACAAAATCCTTCGATTGGCCGCCAGGATGCGGGCGGACTATCGAAACGGAAAAGTACTTGCCGAACTGGAAGACCTGCGCCGTCAGGCCGTGGAACAATACGGCACGCAATGTCTGTGGAATATCAAAGCGGTGTCGACGCCCGGCGGCATGAAGGCGGTGGCCGACAATTTACGGAAATATGGCGACATGAACGCCTGGCGGCTGGCGTCAAAAATCCGGGAGAGGCTGGGCCATGCCTCTTGATGATCTGCAAAAGGCAGTGCTTGCCGTGCTTTGCCGCAACCGAACGCCGTCCAGCTTTTTCGCCGGAGGTTCCGTCCTCAATCGCCACGGATTCCGGCTGTCCGACGACCAGGATATTTTCCATGGCGAAAATGTTGATGTCGTCGACACTGCCGAGCGCGACAGGAAACTTCTTCTCGATGCCGGCTATTCCGTCGAGTTGTCGAAGCAATTCGAGGGGTTCATCGAAATGTATGTCGGCACCGCGGAACTGGGCAGGACCAAGGTTCAATGGGTCGAGGCCGGATCCTGGTGCTTTTTCGCGCCGGTCCCGGATCCCGACTTTGGCTATCGCCTCCATATCGTCGACCTGGCGGTCAACAAGGTGCTCGCGGCTGGCGGGCGGCGGGAGGTGAGGGACCTCATCGACCTTGCTCTGATCCACCGATACGTCATGCCATTGTGGCAGGCCCTCTGGGCTGCCCCCGGCAAAGATGAAAAATGGTCGCCTCTGTCATTGGTGGAGCAGATCTCCAAGCGGAGCAACCTTCGTCAGGAAGACATCGACGACGTCATTGCCAGTCTTGTCCAACTGTCGGCACCGGAAATCGGCAGGATAATCTTTCAAGCCTTGGAGGAGGCCAGGGACGTCTTTGCCAAGCTGCCAGACGATACGGCCGGAACCTTGTCACTGGATGTCGACGGACGGCTGATCAGTCCTCTGGCCGCCGACGACAAAGGTCATGCCAGGATCATCCGGCCCCGGCGTGGCGGTTCATGGCCGTCAGGTCCGAATATCGACCATATGCTGATCGAAGGATTGATCGACCGCTTCGGCCATGATGGCGCGAAGCTGCTGGCGGACGACACCATCGCCGCCTTCGCCGATGGGCAGACTGCGGCGAAAGACTCCAGCCGCAAGCGGATCTGACCGCTCTCTGCCGATTGCGGCGACGCGCCCGCGACCTCTTAAATAGCCCCTCCCGTGATCTGTTTAACAGACGGCAACCGGCGTCGGTGCCACCATGGCGCTGATTTCGAGTGGCGTCCCCAAGAAAAACAATCAAAAGTAACTTTATATTTTTCAAAACACGAAATGATTGTATTCTGGGGCGCTCAGCAAGGAAGCCTGTATGACCGCCCACCACGCATCTCCCCGTCATTCTCCCCGCAAATTTCGCTCCGCGCTGCTGGCCGGCACGGCGATTGTCGCCGTCGCGGCGGTCCCGGCGCGCGCCGGCGGACCGGCGCCGCTGACGCTGCCCAGCGGCGGCCAGGTGGCGGCCGGCCAGGCCGCCATCAGCCAGGGCGCCGGGGCGATGACGGTGACCCAGGCGACACCGAAGGCGGTGCTCGACTGGCAAAGCTTCGACATCGGCAGCCAGGCCTCGGTGGCGTTCCGCCAGCCGGACGCCTCGTCGATGGCGCTGAACCGGGTGGTGGCCGGTGACGCCTCGCAGATCCTGGGCCGGCTGTCGGCCAATGGCCAGGTGATCCTGATCAATCCCAACGGCGTGGTGTTCGGCCCCGGGGCGGCGGTCAATGTCGGCGGCCTGGTGGCCTCGACCCTGGATCTCAAGGACGCCGATTTCCTGGCCGGCAATTTCACCTTCGAGCGCGGACAAGCCAGCGGCCAGGTGGTCAACCGCGGCGCCATCGCGGTGGCGCCGGGCGGTTATGCGGCGCTGCTCGGTGCCCAGGTGAGCAATGGCGGCCTGATTGAGGCCAGCCTGGGTACGGTGGCGCTGGCCTCGGGCGAGGCGGCGGTGCTCAGCTTCGCCGGCAATTCCCTGGTCGGCGTCGCCCTGCGGCCGGCGACCGTGGCCTCGCTGATCGAGGCCGGCGGCATCATCCGCGCCGGCGGCGGCAAGGTGCTGGTCACCGCCGCCGCCGCCAATGCCATCCTCGGCGGGGCGATCAATGTCGGTGGTGACCTCGAGGCCGACAGCCTGACCGGCAAGGGCGGCCAGCTCAGCCTGACCGCCAGCGGGCCGATTGCGCTGACCGGCGCCTCCCTCAGCGCCACCGGGATGGCCGGCGGCGGCGCCATCACTGTCGGCGACGCCCGGACGGCGGCGGTGACGGTGGACCGCGCCAGCCGGCTCGACGCCTCGGCCACCGGCAGCGGCGACGGCGGCACGGTGCGGGTCGACAGTCAGGTCACCGCCTTTCACGGCCAGGCCGTCGCCCGCGGCGGCGCCAAGGGCGGCGATGGCGGCCATGTCGAGACCTCGGGCGGGGGCCTCGACATCTCCAGCGCCCTGGTGGATGTCGGCGCCGCCCTCGGCCGGGTCGGCAGCTGGCTGCTCGACCCCATCGATTTTATCATCGACGGTTCCAATGCCGATGCCATCCAGACCGGCCTGGCCACCGCCGACGTCACCATCCAGAGCGGTGCCAATCCCAGCCCCGGCAACGGCGCCAATCCGGGTGCCAATGGCGACATCGTGGTGGCGGCGCCGGTCAGCTGGAGCAGCGGCCAGACCCTGACCCTCGATGCCTATCGCGGTGTGCAGGTCAATGCGCCGGTCAGCGCCGCGATCAGCGCCTCGGGCAGCGCCCCCGGGCTGGTCATCAAGACCAATGACGGCGGCAGCGGCGGCGCCCTGTCCTTCGGCGGCGGCGCGGTGACCCTGCCGGTTTCGGCCAGTCTCCAAATCAACGGGCAGACCTACAGGCTGATCGGCAGTGCCGGCGATTTGCGATCCCTGGCCAGCACCGGCACTTTTGCCCTGGCCAATGACATCGATCTCGGCGGCACCGCCTTCACCCCGCTGTCCTTCAGCGGCAGGCTGGAGGGGCTGGGGCATCAGGTCAGCGGCCTCGCGGTCACCGGCAGCTCCAATCTCGGGCTGTTCGGCACCATCGGCGCCGGGGGCGCGGTAAGCGATTTCACCCTGGCCGGCTCGGTGAGCGCCGGCAAAGGCGGGGTGAATATCGGCATGCTGGCGGGGACCAACCGCGGCACCATCACCAATGTCGGCGCCAGCGGCACGGTCACCTTCGGTGATTCGGTGAACGGCGCCGGCGGCCTGGTCGGCCAGAATTACGGCACCATCTCGCAAAGCTACGCCCTGGGCACCCTCAGCGGCGGCAATGGGGATTCCAATATCGGCGGTCTGGCCGGAAGAAACACCGATATCAGTGCCCTGATTTCACAAAGCTATGCCAATACCGCGATTATCGTCGGCGATAACGCCAATGCGTACCATCCAGATCAACGCTCGACCGGCATTGGTGGTCTGGTGGGTGCCTCCGACTTTGATTTTGATTACCTGGCGTACTGGCCGAATTGGAAGCCAGTCGGGTCGATCGCGGAACAGGGCGGTTCGATTGCCCAAAGTTATTCCGGCGGCACAATTCAGACAGGAAACAACGCATCGAATATCGGCGGCCTGGTTGGTGCGGCCGGCTATTTCGACCGTTTTGGCGACGTCTACGGATCGGTGATTCTGCAAAGCTATTCCACCACCAGCATCCGAGTGGGGGGGGCGGCCGAGGGTGTCGGCGGCCTGGTTGGTGGCGGAGCGCCGGCCATGGTCCAATGTTATGCCAGTGGCACCATTGTTGCCGGCGCTGGTGGCCATTTTGTGGGGGCGCTGGTCGGTTTCGGCGACGACCCCAATGCCACAGATGCGGTAAGCCAGAAATTCACCTCGCCGATGCCGGTACCATCCGGCAATTTCTGGGATCCCGCCGCCAGCGGCATGACGGCCGCTGCCGGTGTCGGTGAATTGGGTAACGTTGGTTCCGGTGGGAACTTCGGCGGCACCGGCGTGACCGCCGCCTATGCCCAAGCCACCTATACCGCAGCAGGCTGGAGCTTTACCGGCAGTGTCGGCGGCAGCGGCCCGTGGACCATGGTGGACGGCTATACCCGGCCCATGCTGGCCTGGGAACACAGCACCACCATCATCAATCCGCATCAGCTTCAGCTGGTCTCCCTGGACCCGGCGGCCAGCTACCGTCTGGTGGGCAATATCGATCTCGGTGTGACGGCCAATCTTTCCGAGGTGTGGAACCCTGCCACCGGCTTCGTGCCTATCGGCTTTTCTGTCACCGGCAACAATGCCAATCCCACCGCCTTCACCGGCAGCTTCGACGGCCAGGGCCACGGCATCGCCGGCCTGACCTTCAGCGGTGGCGCCAACGGCAATCTCGGCCTGTTCAGTTCCATCGGCAGCGGCGGCGTGGTGCAAAGGCTCCTGTTGTCGGGCGGTGCCGTGACGGCCGGCGCCAATGCCACCAATATCGGCCTGTTGGCCGGCCAGAATGCCGGCACCATCGCCACTGTCGCCGCCACCGGGGCGGTCAGCGGCGGCGACGGTGCCAGCGCCGTCGGCGGCCTGGTCGGCAGCAACAGCGGCACCATCACCCAGGCCTATGCCATCGGACCGGTCAGCGCCGGCGCCGGCGCCCAAAATGTCGGCGGTCTGGTCGGCGAGTCCGTGGGCGGCACGGTTACCTCCTCTTATTGGGATGTGGACACCACCGGTCAGACCACCAGCGCCGGGGGGACTCCGCTGACCGATGCCCAGGCGCGAAATATCGACAATTACCTCGGTTTTTCACGCGATCAGTGGACCTCCGGCAGCAATGGCTACCCTGTCCTGGTGGTCTCGGCCTCGCCGGCGCCGACGGTTGCGCCGACTCCGGCGCCGACGGTAGCGCCAACCCCGGCCCCGACGGTTGCCCCGACTCCGGCGCCCACCGATGCTCCGACCCCGGACCCGACGGTTGCCCCGACCCCGGCGCCGACCCCGGCGCCGACCCTGGTCCCCACAGTGGCGCCGACGGTTGCGCCGACTCCGGCCCCGACGGTTGCGCCGACCCCGGCGCCCACGGTTGCTCCGACGGTTGCGCCGACTCCGGCGCCGACGGTTGCGCCGACTCCGGCGCCGACCTTGGCTCCCACGGTTGCGCCGACTCCGGCCCCGACGGTTGCGTCGACCCCGGCCGCCGACGGCGTTTTCATTCCCATCCTTCAGTCGCTGTTTGGCGGCAGGCCGGTGCCGGTGGCGTCTTCGCCCCCGTCGGCCGCGACCGCGACCCAGGTCGGCGTGGAGGTTCCCCAGCAAACCGCCTGTTCCGCCGATAATAATGACGGCGCCTGCCTGGTCGGTCCGTCGGCGGTCATCAGGATTATGACCGTGGAGGGACGGACGGCGTCGATCATCTATAGCGACGATAATTCCATTGCGGGAAACCCGTCATCGCCGGAGAATTAGCGCCCGCCACCGCAGGGTCCGCCCGATGTTCTATGACATGCCGCTCTACCGACCGCCGTCCGAGGGCGACAATCTGATCATCCAGGCCACCCTGGGCTGCAGCTATAACCAATGCAGCTTCTGCTCGATGTACAAGAGCAAAAGCTACCGCGAGCGGCCGCTGGAGGCGGTGTTCGCCGATATCGCCGAGGCCGCCCGCGCCTGGCCGGACGCGAGCCGGGTGTTTCTTGCCGACGGTGACGCGCTGGGCCTGCCGACCGAGCATCTGCTGGCCATCGCCGGCCGCCTGGCCGCGGCGTTCCCAGGTCTGACCCGGATCTCGGCCTATGGCACGCCGATCAATCTGCGGCGCAAGACGCCGGAGGAGCTGGGGCGCCTGCGCGCGGCCAGGCTGTCGCTGCTGTATCTGGGCATCGAATCGGGGTCTTCGGAGGTCTTGAAGCGGATCGCCAAGGGCGTCACCGCCGACGCCATTGCCGACGCCATCGCCAAGGCCCGCGCCGCCGGCATGAAGGTTTCGGCGACGGTGGTGCTGGGGGTGGGCGGCAAGGCGCTGGCCGAGGACCACGCGGCGGCGACGGCCCAGCTGGTCAATCGCGCGCCGCCCAATTACCTGTCGACCCTGCAGCTGCGCCTGGCCGCCGACGTCGCCGACGGCTTTCTGGCCCGCTGGGAGGATGGCTTCGTGCCCCAGGGCGATGCCGGCATGCTGGCCGAGCAGCGCCTGATGCTGGAACGGCTCGACCCGCCGTCGCCGGTGATCTTCCGCTCCAACCATGCCTCGAATTGCCTGGCCCTGGCCGGCACCCTGCCGAAGGACCGCTCGCGGCTGCTGGCCGAAGTCGGCGGTGCCGCAACCTCCGGCGAGCGGTTGCGGCCGCGCTGGCTGCGCCAGTTATAGGGGTTACTTCGAGCGCCGTTTTTTCAAGGGGCGGGGGGTGTAGTCGTCCTGGTTGTCGCTGGGCATATCGCGGGTGGCGCGGCGGATCAGGAAGGCCAGCACGATCGGCGGGCCGATGATGACGAAGACCTTTTCCATCCACAGCAGGAAACTCTTGCGATGCTTGGCAAGGATCGCCTGCTCCTTGCATTCGTAGCGCTGCTTGTAAGTGCCGCCACAGGATTGCATGCGAGCTTCCACTTCCGGTGACTTGAAGCCGTATTGGTCGGGGTCAACATCAAAAAAAGCCGTATAGATGGAAAAGACGATCCACAAAATACTGGCGGCGGTTCCGGCCCATTTCAGCGCCGTTGGTTTATCGATTTCCGACACGAACAGGCCCCCGTTTCCGGCCGTAATTATTTATCCCTGGAATCTTTACCATAAACCGGCGGCGCAAGGTAGATCCCCGGCAAGGCTGGAATAATTCTTCCCAAGAGCGTATATGCAGGGCTTTCCAGGACGCAGTTTGCCCAGAGGACGATGATGGCGGAAAGTTGGACCCCGGACAGTTGGCGCAGCAAGCCGATCCAGCAGGTTCCGGATTATCCGGACCAGACCAGGCTGGAAGCGGTGGAGGCGCAGCTGCGCAATTATCCGCCGCTGGTGTTCGCCGGCGAGGCCCGCCGCCTGACCGCCCATCTGGCCAAGGCGGCCGAGGGCAAGGCCTTCGTCATGCAGGGCGGCGACTGCGCCGAGAGTTTTGCCGAATTCCATCCCAACAACATCCGCGACACCTTCCGCGTTCTGCTGCAGATGGCGGTGGTGCTGACCTTCGGCGCCGCCTGCCCGGTGGTCAAAGTCGGGCGTTTGGCCGGCCAGTTCGCCAAGCCGCGCTCGTCACCGGTCGAGGTGATCGACGGCGTCACCCTGCCGGCCTATCGCGGCGACATGATCAACGGCATGGATTTCACCCCCGAGGCCCGCAATCCCGACCCCGAGCGGCTGGTGCGCGCCTATAACCAGTCGGCCGCCACCTTGAACCTGCTGCGTGCCTTCGCCCAGGGCGGCTATGCCGACCTGCACAAGGTGCATCAATGGAATCTCGGTTTCGTCGCCGGGGCCTCGGGGGCCCGCTATGCCGATTTGTGCTCGCGCCTCGATGAAACCCTGAACTTCATGGAGGCCTGCGGCCTGACCTCGGAAAGCACGCCGCAGATCCGCGAGACCGATTTCTTCACCTCGCATGAGGCGCTGATCCTGCAATACGAGCAGGCCCTGACCCGGGTCGATTCCACCTCGGGGGACTGGTATGACTGTTCGGCCCATATGCTTTGGGTGGGCGACCGCACCCGCCAGGCCGACGGCGCCCATGTCGAGTTCCTGCGCGGCATCGCCAATCCGGTGGGCTGCAAGGCCGGCCCGACCACGTCGCCCGACGACCTGTTGCGCCTGATCGATCTGTTCAATCCGGCCAACCAGGCCGGGCGGCTGACGGTGATCACCCGCATGGGCGCCGATCAGGTGGAGACCAAGCTGCCGCCGTTGCTGCGCGCGGTGCGCCGCGAGGGACGCCAGGTGGTCTGGCTGTGCGATCCGATGCATGCCAACACCGTCAAAATGGGCGATTACAAGACCCGCTCCTTCGATCGCATCCTCAGCGAGGTGAAAGACTTCTTCGCCGTCCATCGCGCCGAAGGCACCCATTCCGGTGGCGTGCATTTTGAATTGACCGGTCAGGACGTCACCGAATGCGTCGGCGGCACCCAGGCCATCACCGAGGCCCGTCTCGGCGATCGCTACCACACCCATTGCGATCCCCGGCTCAACGCCACCCAGGCCCTGGAACTGGCCTTTCTGATCTCGGAAACCCTGAAAGAGGAGCGGGCCCTGGTCCGCAATCTGGCGGCGGCGTCCTGACAGAGAGATATCCCTAACTTATTTGAACAGTTGAACAGCAATGTTACCATGGCCGGCCTGAGGAATTGGGAGACGGCATGGCATCGGCCAAGACGGGATCGGCGCGACGTCGCGCCAAGGGACCGGACAACCTTGACAGCGAGCTGAAAAGGCTCGAGGACCTGTGGGCCGTCGATCACCGTGACCTGCAGCAGAAGCTGACGGCGGCGGCCGGCGAAAACAAACATTTGCGCGATACTATCCAGGTCCTTCGCGATTCCCTCGAGCAGGGACGGATCGGCGAACAGGAACGTATCCAGGCGGCGCTGGTCCACGCCACCGAGGATACCGTGCAGTTGAAGGCCACCATCCAGGCGTTGCGCGACACCCTCGAACAGACCAAAATCGGCGAACAGGAGCGGGTCCAGGCCGCCGTCCAGCATGCCAATGAGGAGATCGTGCAATTGAAGGCGACGGTCAACGCGCTCCGCGATGAGATGGAAAATCAGCGGGCCGGCGAGGCGGAGCGCGCCCAGAAGGCGCTGGTGACGGCCAAGGCCGAGATCACCCAGCTGCGCGAGATGGTCGACGCGCTGCGGGGACAGATGGACGAGCAGCGGCAGCGGGCGCAGGACCAGGCCAACCAGGTGAAGGTGCTGTCCGACCGGGAAGTCGTCCATCTGCGCGAAACCATCGGCGAGCTGCGCCTGAAGCTGGAGGGCCAGCATGCTTGATGTGCATGACGAACCGCGCACCACCGGCCGCGGCAACCGCCGGCGGTCGGCGAAAATGGCGGAGCTGCTGCTGGATGTGACCAATCAGCTGGCGCGCGCCAACAACCTCAACGACGCCCTGCGCATCATGCGCGACATCGCCACTCAGACCATCGGCACCGAACGGGGATCGGTGTTTCTCAACGATCCCTCGACCAACGAACTGTATTCCCGCATCAGCGGGCGCTTCGCCCGCGAAATCCGTCTGCTCAATTCCATCGGCGTTGCCGGCTCGGTGTTCGAATCGGGCAAGGGGGCGATCATCGTCGACGCCTATGCCGACGATCGTTTCAACCCGCAGATCGACCAGCAGACCGGGTTCAAGACCAGATCGATCCTCTGCGCGCCGCTCAGGACCATGAAAGGCGATGTGATCGGTGTCGCCCAGCTGTTGAACAAGGTCGAAGGCACCTTCAGCGAGGCCGATCTGGCCCTGCTCGAGGCCATCATTTCGCAGGCCTCGGTGTCGCTGGAAAGCTTCCGCACCATCGAGAACATCGAGCGCACCCGCCAGCAGGAACTGGATTTCCTGGCGGTGGTTTCGGAGATCAGTTCGGAACTGCAGCTGGGTCCGTTGTTGCAGAAGATCATGTCGGCCATCACCCGCATGCTCGACGCCGACCGTTCGACCCTGTTCATCAACAATGAAAAGACCAACGAACTCTATACCGAAGTGGGCCAGGGGCTGGGCGCGACCAGCATCCGCCTGCCCAATCATTTGGGCATCGCCGGCGCGGTCTTCACCTCCGGGCAAAGCGTCAACATTCCTCACGCTTATGCCGATCTGCGGTTCAATCCGGCTTTCGACCGCAAGACCGGGTTCTTCACCCGCTCGATCCTCTGCGTACCGGTGACCAACAAGGTCGGCAAGGTGATCGGCGTTACCCAGGTGCTGAACAAGCGCGGCGGCACTTTTTCGGCCGACGACGAGGCGCGGCTGAAGGCCTTCACCTCGCAGATCTCCATCGGCCTGGAAAACGCCAAGCTGTTCGACGATGTGCAGAGCATCAAGAACTACAACGAGAGCATCCTCGAATCGATGACCAACGGCGTCATCACCCTGAACGAGGACGGCAAGATCGTTACCTGCAACGCCGCCGGCCGGCGCATCTTCAAGGTCCGCACCGAAGGCATCGTCGGCAAGACGGCTGCCGAATTCTTCACCGAGGAGAATGCCTGGCTGGTGGAGAAGATCAAGGCGGTGGAGGAAAGCAACGTCAATGACGTGGCGGTGGACGCCAAGCTGGTGGTGCTGGAGGAAAGTCTGTCGGTCAACGTCACCGTCATGCCGCTGAAAAGCGGCGGCGACAAGAAGCTGGGCTCGCTGGTGATGGTCGAGGACATCTCCAACGAAAAGCGCATGAAGTCCACCATGTCGCGCTATATGGACCCCACCCTGGCCGACCAGTTGCTGGCCTCGGGCGCCGATTTCCTCGGCGGCCAGTCGGTGGAGGCGACCATCCTGTTCTCCGATGTGCGCAGCTTCACCACCCTGTCCGAGGAGTTGGGGGCGCAGGGCATCATCAGCCTGCTCAACGAATATTTCACCTTGATGGTCGACTGCATTACCGATGAGGAAGGGATGCTCGACAAGTTCATCGGCGACGCCATCATGGCGGTGTTCGGCACCGCCCGGCGCCATGAGGACGACGAGGACCGGGCGGTGCGCGCCGCCATCTCGATGATGAACCAGCTGAACGATTTCAACCATCGGCGGGTGGTGGACGGCAAGCGCCCGATCGATATCGGCGTCGGCCTGAACACCGACGTGGTGGTGTCGGGCAATATCGGTTCGCCCAAGCGCCAGGACTATACGGTGATCGGCGACGGCGTGAACCTTGCCTCGCGGCTCGAATCGGCGACCAAGCAGTATGGCG
>DUZF01000056.1 GCA_013349665.1 Rhodospirillaceae bacterium
ATGGTGGGCCTCCTGTCTTGGATGAGGTTGTAAAGCCCCTCCATCTCAAGACAGGATGCGTCCATCCCGCTACTATTCCCGATGCGCCTGTCGAGACAAATTACCGCGAAAGCGGTTTAGTCCTCTGGCACTTTGCCGTCATCCGGGGCCGGTTCGCTGGCTGGCCGGTTTTGACAAGGAAAGCCGCCGGCCAGTGCTATGACCTCTATCGACCCCTTTGTGTCAATTGCTGGCGGCCAGAAGCCCGACGGCGACTGTCAGCACCCCCTCAACTTGCGGACGGTCACCGAGGGCGCTGGAGGAAAATTTTGTCATATTGATATATTTGACAAGCGGAAAATACTGCAACATGATTGGGTTCGTTAAGGGTCAATGGAAAGAGATGCGTTATGGCCTCAGTTCGCAAGCGGACATGGACATCGGGCGGCAAGGAGCGGACGGCTTGGGTCGTCGACTATTTTGACCAGCACGGCAAGCGCCATCTGAAGACCTGCAGGACCAAGAAGGAAGCGGACGGCTACCTTATCTCCTCCGGTCATGAGGTGAAGCAGGGTACGCACACCGCAGACAGCACAAGCGTGACGGTTTTCGACGCCGGTCGCCTGTGGTTGGACCGCTGCCGCAAAGGCTCTGCCGAACAAGATCCTTTGGAGCGTTCGACGGTGCGTGAATACGAGCGGTACGTCGAGGAATACATTAACCACGCGGAATGGGGCATCGGTCCAGTCAAGTTGTCGCGTCTCGACAGCACTGCGGTATCGGATTTTCTTGACCGCCTGATGAAGGTGGGCGGCAAGTCCAAGGCGATGGCACGCAAGGTGAAAGCCGCGCTGTCGGCACTCCTGTCTGATGCCAATGAGCGGAAGTTGGTGTCCCGCCACGTCATCCGTGAGGCATCGGTTAAGCGCACCCGTCGCAAGAGCCGCGAGAAGACAAAGGTCGAGATCCCGACCAAGGACGAGCTTCGCGCCATGCTGGAACTGGTGGACGATTCCTTCCGTTCGTTCCTGATTACGGCGGTGTTCACAGGTCTACGGGCATCAGAACTCCGCGGCCTGACCTGGGATAATGTTAACTTCGAGGCAGGGACGATCACGGTAAGCCAGCGCGCTGACCGTTGGAACGACATTGGCGACCCGAAATCCAGTTCTGGCCATCGGACAATCCCGATGACGCCCATGGTTAGAAACGCTCTGCAGGAATGGCTAAAACGTCAAATTGAGCGGGCGACTATCCGCCGCCAAGCCGAGCTTGACCGCTCTTTCAAGAATGGAGCCGAGCCTCCGGCAGAGAAACCCCCGACCAAGCTAGTGTTCGCGAATGGTGCCGGGAATGTTGAGTCCCTTGGCAACATTTACCGCCGCCAATTCGCTCCGCTGCAGATCCAGGCCGGCTGCATCGAGCCGTCTGGTCGGACTGAAAAGGACGGCCGGCCGATCATGCGCGCCAAGTATGGTCTACACGCGCTGCGTCACGCCGCTGCGTCGCTGTTCATTGAGCAGGGGTTTACCGCAAAGAAGGTGCAAACCCTGATGGGCCACTCGTCGATCCAGATGACCTTCGATACCTACGGTCACCTGTTTCCGAGCCCAGATGACGATCAACGGCAGATGGCAATGATGCAGGCCCGTTTGGTCGGATAAGCGGAAAATGGTTGCGACAAATAGCGGTTGGACACTCGTTTGGTCGGATTGGTGTCTGCGACAAACATGCAACAAGTATGAAAAAAATGGCTAAAAATAAGGGAAAGAGAGCGGAATCATAATCCGCGTGTCGGGGGTTCAAGTCCCTCCTCCGCTACCAATAAAATCAAGGGGTTGCTGGTCGATAGGTCAGCAACCCCTTCCTTTTTTACCCTCAAAGATGTGTTATTTGTCCCTAGCCTGTCCCTAGGTTTTGGCTGACGGGGAGGGTTCCAGGGCGGTGGTTGAGGGGTGGCTAATTCAGTTCGGTCAGCCCGGTCCGACCGATGCGCGGTGCTAAGTGGGCTACAATACGCCACGCCAGACCGCCCAGGCCGACCAGGGCCACGCCGAACATCGGCAGGGCGCCGATTATGACCGGGCCAGTAAGTTCTTCACGCTGGATGCGTACCACTGACCGCCGCGAGGGGTGGCAACGCCGCGAGCATTCAATGCTTCGGCAATCTCGCGGAGCGTCTTGGCGCCGGCCGCCTGGATCTGGCGGACTACCGGCAGGATGTTCTCAGCATTGCGGTCGGCCTCGGCCTTGGTGGCTTCGACAGCCTTGGTGCGGGCCAGACCCAGGTTGGGATTGCCCAGCTTGACGCCGCGAGCCTTGGCGGCGGTCAGAGCGGCCTTGGTCCTGCTGGCAATAAGGCTGCGCTCCTTCTCTGCCAGGGCGGCATACGGGTGCAGCATGAACGGGTCGGCGTCGGCGCCCAGTTCCGCGACGACGAACGGAACGCGGTGGCTCATCAGGCCACTGATAAAGTGAACGTCGCGGGACAGTCGGTCCAGCTTTGCCACCACCACCGGGCACTTGGCCTTGCGGGCGGCGGCCAGGGCGGCGGCAAGCTCAGGCCGGCGGTCCAGGGCATCGGAGCCCTTGCCGGTCTCGATTTCCACGAACTCGCCGCCGATCTGCATGTCGTTGCCGCTGGCGAAGGTGGCGATTGCCGCTTTCTGCGCTTCGATGCCCAGGCCTGATTTTCCCTGCTGGCTGGCGCTGACCCGGTAATAGGCGATGATCTGTGGCATGGTGAGCGTCCCTGAGTGTCTGTACAAAAACTATACGCTAATTTGGTATTTGTACAAGTGTTCATACAGGGCCTGGATTCGGTGTATCTCGCGGCAACCATTGAGTTTGTCGGAGCAAGGGAGGGCAGGCATGGTGGCGATAATCAACGGTCCGCATCCGCACTGGAACAGGGCGAAGCTGGAACAGTTCCTCAAGTCGCTGGCGACAACGGAGGACGGGGCAACGACGCAGTGGGCCAAGGGCAAGGCGCAGCAAATGCTGGCGAGTCGCTGCCCGCGGTGCAACGAGCAGAAGCCCAGCAACTGCCGGTGCCCGACCCAGCCTCGGTAGCATTGCGGCCGCTACCGACCACTCGGGCGTAAGTGCCCAGCAAGTCGGCCGCAAGGTGCGGCACCTTCCATAGGAAAACAACGACTTAGCAAAACCGGGCGTAACAGGGACAAATGGCCGGGCAAATTGCGAGGAGCGAAGCGGAATCGGAGCGCAGCGGAGATGGGCGCTTGGCGCCCACCTGGCAATCCAGAAAACGGCGGAATTCTCGGGTTCTGGATTGGGTGAGCGCTCTGCGCTCGCTTCGCCGCTGCGCTCGCAATGACGGCGACGGTGGGCCGCCAGCAGTTGACCCTTCACCCTCATTGCCAGGATGCAGTGCGTCAGGCCGGTTTAATCACAAGGCGGCCAGCCAGAGCAATGGCGGCATCGGGCTCAGTGTTGACCAGCACACTGCCCTGGTATAGGTCTGAAGGGCAGGATTGATGGCTTGAGCTAGGCATCATCTCACATGACGACCTATGTTTATTACAATCCCTATCTGACCAATCATAAAAGCCAGCCTGACATGGTGCGGGTTACCCAGGCGGCGGACGGATCCTGGAGTGGTCCGACGGCCATCAGTATCGATGGCTCCGCAAACAGTCCGTACTGGGATCCGAGCATCCTCATTCTTGCCGATGGCACCTATCTGCTCGCCTATTCGACGGGGGTCTTCGGCTCCGGCGGCCTGACTGCGGCCGGAGTGGCCATCAACACGGCCGTTTCCACCGATGGGATCAATTTCTCCGGATCCAGGCCGGCATTCTCCGTGTCAAGCACGCAGCAGGTCAGCGATCCGTCGATCGTGCAGTTGGCGGACGGCTCGTTTCTCATGTCGGTGGGAAACATGACCGCCGGCCATGGGGTTGTTTTCTACAGCAGCGCGGACGGCCGCAACTTTACACCCACCAGCGTCACTCTGTCGCAATCCGAATTGGCTCCTGACCTGCTGCTGCTGGCCGACGGCAGTGTGCGCCTGTTTACGGCGACCTCGGGCGGTATCGGCAGTTTCATCAGTCACGACAACGGCCATAGCTGGGTTTCTGAATCCGGCCTGCGTCTGACGTTCCCAAATTCCTGCAGCCTGTCATCGGTAAAACAGATCGGTCCGTCGCAGTGGGAAATGGTCGCTCAGGTGACGATCGATCCGTCGGGAGCCGGCAATCCCAGCAATGACAAACTGATTCTCGCGACCAGTTCCGATGGCGTGAATTTCGTCCTTGCGCAAAATGGATTTGAACAACAGGCGGGTTCTCCCGAGATCGTTGTTTCGCCCCCCTATCACAATGCAGTGGTGCCGACCATCGCCAACACCTCTGGCTCCCAGGCCACGCTGGTTGTTGCCGGTACCAACGTCAATGTCCTGGGTGCGGGCTATGACATCGCCGACCTGACGCAGAACGCCGTCGCCTCCGCCTCTTCAGCTTATACCCTTACCTCAAATGGCGACGGTTCGGTGACCGTCGCGACCACCGGCAGCAGCGCTCTCCTGAGCGGCGTGATGCAGATCGCGTTTTCCGATAAGACGGTTACCATTGCCAACAGCGACAACGCCAATCTGGCTCGGCTTTATCAGGCGGCGTTCGGGCGTTCGCCCGATTCCGGCGGTTTGGCAGCATGGGAAAATGTTTACACCTCGGTTTCGGCGGGAACCAAAGCTGCCGGTGCGGTAACAGCCCTGGCGCTAACGCCTGTTTCCGGGAGTTCAAGTATCGCGGATCTGTTCGTCGCCTCCCAGGAGTTTCGGACCCTTTACGGAACCAATCTCAGTCACAGCGCCTTCGTCAATCAAGTTTATCAAAATGTCCTCCACAGAACGCCCGACCCAAGTGGGGCGGCCGCATGGACGGCAGTCATGGACAACGGCACCTACAGCCAAGGAATGGTTCTCGTCGGCATTGCGGAAAGTGCCGAGAATATCAGCGGCACCACATACTCGGCCAGTCATACGACGGGCTGGTTGTTTGGCATTTGAACCGTTCTCCCGATAGGTCCGTCTGGTTGGATCGATGTCAGCGGAAGTCTCCGACCGTCCGTTCCCAAGCCTGAACGGGCACTTGCTGAGGAAAGGGTGACCGTCTCTCCTGGCCCTACCCGCCGGCATCGGCCACCACGGCGGCTGTCCGGTTCCCTAAACGGCAGCAGCCATCTGGCGGATCGACATCGATTGAGTGCTGGTGACCCAGACCCGCCGGTGGGAGCGACCTCGTCAGATACCTGCTTCAATCACTTCGCGGTCATCCAGGGGAACGGCGGGGTCGGGCCGTAGTGACCCATAAGCAGCCGATTAGGGCAGTCGGCGGCAGCAGAACGCTTCGGTGCGGTAAGGAAAAATAATCTCCTTTTGACCGGCCAGATCAGGATGGGTGGCTGCGAAATGGCGCAGTTCAGCGGCCACTAAGTTATGCATACTTTCTGGCAAAGCCGCGATAAAACTGACTGAAAGTATGCGGTCGATCAGCACTTGCTCGACCGCTCCCTGGTGTCCGTGAGGGAAAACCGTTTGCTCAAGCTGACCGAAACCCTCAGCAGGAAACAACTGTCTCCAATCACCTTTGTGATACCGAGGAGTTGAACCTTCAAAAGGCTGAATGATACGACCCACCGAGGCAACCCAGTCAACCGTCTCGTCGCGGACATTCCACACCAGACCCAAGACACCTCCTGGCTTTAACACGCGCCGGATCTCGGACAGGGCAACCAAGTTTGCAAACCAATGAAAGGACTGGGCGCAAACCAGGGCATCTGCACTTCCGTCAGGTAGAGGGATTGCTTCGGCGGTACCGTCTAGGACAAGTGTGCCTGGAGCGGTCAATACAAACTGGGCGCGCATTGCGGCGACTGGTTCAACTGCGGTCACTCGTGCACCGGTAGCTAAAAGCCGTCGGGTAAATTTCCCGGTCCCGGCTCCGAGATCGACAACGCTGCGACCACTGCTCAATCCAAGCTGACCGATCAACCAACCGTCCACGGCGGCGGGGTAATCAGGTCTGCCGCGTCGGTAGGCTTCTGCCTGGATAGAAAAACCGACAGATGCCGCTTCATGTACGGTCATTATCCATTTTCCTCAAGAGGCTGGGTCTTGGACGTTTTTAAGGACCAAACCCAAGCAACTCTGATCCATGCGGGTGCAAAATTATAGCGTCGGCAGCATTTCAGAACAGCCTTTCATTGACGGACACAAAACCCCTGTCGCGATCCATCGCTTCGGCTGTCCGGTGTCGTTGAACCAGGACCAACACGCCGACTGTCTCTTATCAAGCCTGAACGGGCACTTGCAGAGGAAAGGGTGACCGGCTCTCATGGCCCTACCCGCCAGCATCGGCCACCACGGTGGCTGTCCGGTTCCCTAAACGGCAGCAGCCATCTGGCGGATCGACATCTATTGAGTGCTGGTGATCCACAGCGGACAATCAGCGCGGTGATGATGGAGCGATGGATACCATTGTTACGGTATCTAAGGCTTTTCCATTTCCGGTTGGGCCGAAATCAGACTACTCTGGCATCAGTCAGGAGATAGAACGCCGTCTATTTGGGAAAAATGGGTTCAACACAGACAAGCGTGACGCACAGGACACCTGGTACAAATTTTCCTCTGTGGCTTTGTTTGAAAAAATACTTGGACAATAGGTACTACAAAGATCTTTTGAAACGTCGAGGGCCGGACAATGCCTTATCTTCGCCGCTTCCTGTCCAGCCTACTGTTGCTGAACCTGATGGTCTTATGCCTGACGGGGTTCGCCCTTTATCGCAGCTACCAGCAGTATCAAGCGGACGCCATCCAAACCAACGCCAACCTCTCAAGGGTTCTTGACGAGAACCTGTCCCGTCTGGTCGAAAAGATCGATTTCACCCTTCTGGCGGTGATCGATGAGATCGACCGCGAAGAAAGGCATGGCGGGCTTGACCGACCGACCTTGGAAAAGATTCTGGCCAATTTCGATTCCCGGTTGCCGGAATCCCTGGGCATTCGCGTCACCAATTCCGAAGGGATCATCGATTACGCCGTCAGCAATGTGATCAACCCCAATGCACAGGCGAGCGACCGCGAATACTTCCAGAGGCTAAAGGCAGGTCGGGATCTCGGCCTTTACATCTCGGAACCCATCAATGGCCGGATTTACCCCAGTCCCATCGTGGTGTTCGCACGCCGACGCATCGACCGCGACGGCACTTTCACGGGTATCGTTCTCGTCTCCATCACAGTTGACTCCCTGTCGAAGACTTTTTCCACCATCGATCTCGGCCCGCACGGCAATATCGCCCTGTGGAGCGCCGCCCCAGCCCTGCTGGTCCGCTATTCCGCTGTGCAGGGATTGCCTCTGCAAGCAGTGAAGCCCTCGGCCCGCCTGCTAGGGTTGATCAGCGCCGATGCCCCGCCAACGGCTTTTCACGGCCCGTCAGGCACTGATGGACTGTATCGGCAGTTCTACTTCCGCAAGGTAAGCCGCTGGCCGCTCTACCTGATCCTAGGCACAGCGGACCAAGACTATCTCTATCCCTGGTGGCGCGAAGCCGCGTATTTCATCGGTCTGAGCGGCCTGTTCGTTCTGGCCTCCTTTTATGCCTTCTCGAAGATCCACTCCGCCCTGAACAAGGCGGAGCAATCCCAGGCGGAGGCCCAGGAGGCGCATCGGCGCAGCGACCTGATCCTGCATTCAGCCGGACAGGGCATCTGCGGCATCGACGAACAAGGGCGCATCGTCTTCATCAACCGGGCTGCCAAGCACCTGCTGGGTTTGCCTGACGAAGAGGGGACTGGTCTGAAGTTCCATGACCTTGTTCATCCGAACCATTCCAGCGAGAACTGTCCGTTGAAAGCAATGCTCGGCGGATCTTCTGATGCCGAACCGAGAACCTTCGACGTTGATACCTATTGGCGGAAGGATGGTTCGGCATTCCCGGTCGAGGTCACACTGACCCCGATGCAGGACGAGAACGGCAGCATTTGCGCGGTAAACGTCTTTAGCGACATCACCGAACGCAAGGAGACAGAAAGAAGGCTTTTGGCAACTAATGCTGAATTGGAGAGATTCGCTTATATCGCAGCTCATGATCTACGGGAGCCGGTCCGCTTGATATCTAACTATTTGACCCTGATCGAGAAGTCTTTGGGTGATGGCCTGCCGGACGCCACACGTAAATATTTTGGATTTGCTGTAACCGGAGCCAAGAGGATGGATCAGATGATCCGTGATCTTCTTGATTATTCCAGGATCGGAAAGACCGAAGACAAATTCCAAAAGATCTCCTTGAACGATGTCGTTGACCAAAGCTTGGTCGAACTTTCGATGACCATCGCTGAGTCCAAGGCCCAAGTGGTCGTTACT
The DNA here is from genome assembly GCA_013349665.1 of Rhodospirillaceae bacterium. Taxonomy (GTDB): domain Bacteria; phylum Pseudomonadota; class Alphaproteobacteria; order Rhodospirillales; family Magnetospirillaceae; genus DUZF01. The sequence continues at coordinate 8,364 of DUZF01000056.1, forward strand.
GAAGCCTTGCCTGAAGTCTGGGGCGTGGATTCGGAGTTGACCCGGTTGTTTCAGAACTTGATTGGCAACGCCATCAAATATCGTCATGCCGAAAGAAGTCCCGAAATTGAAATCGGGTGCCGTGAGGAAGGGGCAGATTGGATCATTTGGGTTCGGGACAACGGGATGGGGATCGACCCACAATACCGTGAGCAGGTTTTCGCCGTTTTCCACAGGCTGGTTCCAAAGGATCTGTATGACGGGACAGGAATTGGCTTGGCAGTGTGTCGGAGGATAGTTGAACACCATGGGGGCCGCATTTGGATCGAGGATGCGGCTGACGGGGGATCCGTTTTCTTAATGACGTTTCCCCACTTGGCAGTTGCTTGATCCGACAAGGCTGATCCTGACACACCAGGGCCTATGCACCGACTGACCGCTCCACACTCCAGAGGAATGCAAATGGGAGAATTCATCGAACTGACCGCCTCCGACGGCCACAAACTCGCCGCCTGGCGTGCCTCTCCCAAGAACACGCCACGTGCCGCGGTGCTGGTGATCCAGGAGATATTCGGGGTCAACAGCCACATCCGCGATGTGGCGGAGCGGTTCGCGGCCCAAGGCTATCTGGCCGTCGCCCCGGCCATGTTCGACCGCTATGAGCGTGGATTCGAGACCGCCTACGGTGCCGATGACATGGCGCGCGCACGAGCCCTGATGGGAAGACTGGACTGGGCCCAGGCGCTGCTCGATATCGAAGCGGCGCGGCAATGCGCGTCCGTGGCGGGCAAGGTGGGCGCGGTCGGCTATTGCTGGGGCGGTTCGGTGGCCTGGCTGGCGGCGGGCAGGCTGCCGATCCAGGCGGCGGTCGGCTATTACGGCGGGCAGATCGAGCGGTTCAAAGACGAAGCGCCCCGCTGCCCGACCATTCTTCATTTCGGCAAGGAGGACGGCCATATCCCGTTGTCCTCCGTCGAAGCCATCGGCGCCGCCCAGCCACAGGTGCCGATTTACCTTTACGATGCCGGGCACGGTTTCTCTTGCGATCAACGGGCGTCATTCAACGCGGCGGCGCATGGCTTGGCCTGGCAACGAACACTGGCATTTCTGGCGGAGAGTCTGGATCGTCCGATTTAGTCCGGATACCCCCATCGACAGGCCCGGCGACACCGCCCCTTATGCCGGCGAATTTTCGTGTCGCCACCATAATAAAGCCGGGTGGGATCGCCAGCGCCATAATTTACGTGGCGACACATAAAATTGGCGTGGTCTCCGCCCTGGCCTTACCTTCACTGGTTGATAATCTGTCCATGGTTTTTTCCGGCTATTCCAGCCATGATCTGCCGATCTTTGGTGAAAGCCGAATGGCTGCCAACGCCTGGCGGGAGAAAGAAGAAACGTGACGCCGCTGCCGCTTGTGGACAGGCTGGAATTTGACCAAGGCTCACTGGAGGCATGTCCCGAACCGGCGGCGGTGGTCGCCCTCGACGGGCGGCTGGTGGCTGCCAACCGTCTGTTTTCCCGGGATGCCGGTTTACTTGACGCCGACGGCACCGGTCTTGCCGCCGCGGTACTGGCCTGTCTCGACGCCGTGCTCCTGCAAAGGCAGCGGACCCGTTGCGCGGTGCAAGGCAAGGATGGCGACAGCCTCTTTGATCTGACCGCACTGCCGCTGGCCGGCAGGGCCCCCGGCTGGCTGCTGTTGGCCAATGACGTCACCGTCGATGTCAGCCTGCGCGATGCCCTGGTCGAATCGCGGGCCCGCTATATGGATATCGTCGCGCTTTCGGGAGAGTCCGCCTGGGAAACGGCCGAGGACGGCACGTTCACCATCATCACCCCCGCCGGCATGGCCGGCTACGCCCCCCGGCAACTCATCGGTAAAGATCCCGCCAGCCTTCTCGACCCGGCCAGGGCGCCGCCGACGATCCTGCCATTCAGCACGCCCCTGGCGCTCAAGGCGGCCCATCTGTGGATCCGGCATGCCGACGGCCATTCCGTCTGTTTCGAGGTTTCGGCGGTGCCGCTGTATGACGAAGGCGGCGTCTGGCGCGGTGCGAGGGGCATCTGCCGCGACGTCACCGAGGAACGCCAGAACCGCAGCTTCCTTGCCGAGATGCGCAACAGTGAACGGCTGTTGGCGCGGATCACCGAGGTTTTCCGCAAGAAAAGCAATCCCGACGAGATGCTGCTGGCGGCGGCTGAAGCCAGCGTTCAGGGCCTCGAAGCCGGCGGCTGCCAGATCCTGGTCGCCACCTGGTCCGAGCCGGCCGGTGAGCTCGACCTCGTTTCGGTGGTGTCCGCCGGCGCTTGCGGGGAACCGACGATCGCCGAACCGTTGCTGGCGGCGATGGCCAGGGATCCCAATCCATCCGTGCGGGTGGAGGCAGCGCAAGGCTGGTCACTGCTGATGGCTCCGACCATTTACGGCGGCCAATTGATCGGCATCCTTGTCCTGTGGCGAAGTGCCTCGCAGCCTGTGTGGACCAAACAGGACATGCAGCTCGTCGGAACCCTTGCCGGCCAGTTGGCCGCCGCCATCGACCAGCGAACCAATTACCACCGGCTGCTGGTTGCCTCGCGCACCGATCTGCTGACCGGCCTGTATAATCGCCGGGCATTCGACGAGGAATTGTCCCGCCGCTTCCAGCGCCTCAATCGCGGCGCCAGGATGGCCGCGCTGCTCTTTGTCGATCTCGATAATTTCAAAGTCGTCAACGATCTGCGCGGACATGCCGTCGGTGATGAGGCCTTGCGCCATGTCGCCGACATCCTGCGCGGCAATACCCGCGGCAGTGATCTGGTGGCCCGCATCGGCGGCGACGAGTTCGCCGTCTGGCTGGAGGATGTCTCCGAACAGGACGCCGTCAAGCGGGCCAGGATATTTCTCTCCGCCGCCGCCGGGCTGGCGAATTATTCCGGCAATGCCGGCAAGCCGCTGCAGATGTCGATCGGCATCGCCCCCCATGATGCGGAAGGAAACGAAACCATCACCGCCCTGATGAAGCGAGCCGATGCGGCGATGTACCAGATAAAACGCTCCGGCAAGGCCAGTTTTGCCGTGGCGCCGCCGCCGGAGGTCATCTGATTAAATGCTAGAAAACCTCGATTATGAGGCGGCGAGACAGCGGGCCGCCAGTCCCGAGGTGTCGATCCGCCGGGACCTCGCCGCGACCGAATCGGTTCCGGCGGAAATCCTGTATTTTCTGGCCGAAGATGCCGATCCCTCGGTAAGGATGGCGGTCGCCGCCAACATCGCCTGTCCGGCCAAGGGCAATCTGCTGCTGGCCGATGATCCGGACCCGGCGGTGCGCACCGCGCTGGCGGCGAAAATCGGATCCCTGGGCCTGCCGCGCAAAGGAGGGGTGGCGGCCACCGTCCTCGATCATCTGACCAGGGATCGCATCGCCGCCGTCAGGGCGATCATCGCCGAGGCGCTGAAGGATATCGCCGAGGCCGATCCGGCGCTGATCCGGCGCCTGGCCCGCGACGCCGAGATCATCGTCGCCGCCCCCGTTCTTGAATGTTCGCCGGTGCTGACCGATCTCGACCTGCTGGACATTATTGCCGGCAATCCGGTGCAGGGGGCGCTGTCGGCGATTTCTCGGCGCGCCTATGTCGGCACCGAGGTCACCGGCGCCATTGTCGCCAGCAATGACAGTCACGCGATCACGCATCTGCTGAAAAATGCCAATGCCCATCTGCAGGAAAGCGTGCTCGATCTGCTGATCGAAAAATCTGTCCATGAACCGAACTGGCAGGAGCCGCTGGTCTATCGTCCTGAACTGAACCAGCGCTCAACTCTGCGGTTGGCCGAACTGGTGGCGGTTCATCTCCTGGATCGCATCCTCGCCCGCAAGGACCTGGCGCCGGAGACGGTCAAGGCTGTCGCCAAGGTGGTCGGCGAGCGGTTGCGCCAGCAGGCGGAACTTCCCGAACCGCTATCGGACAGCATCGAGGACCGCTATGCGGCGCGATTGGAAAAGGCCCGCCTCGGCCATAAGAACGGTCAGCTGGATGAGATCAGCCTGATGGTCATCCTGCTCACCGACCAGACCGAGGATCTGATCGCCGCGCTGGCGGTGCGATCGGACCTGACGGTGACGTCGGTTCTCGATATGATCGAGGCGCAATCACCGCGCGCCATCTGTGCCCTGGCCTGGGCCGCCGGTCTGTCGGCGGTGTTCGCCGTCGAGTTGCAGGTCCGCCTTGCCGGATTGCCTCTGGAAAAAGTCGTCAGGCCGGCCGATGACGGTGGCTTCGCCGTCAAGGAAGCCGACCTGCGCTGGCAATTGGCGATGTTCGGCGGCAAGGAAGTGTGAAGGAGAACATGTGACGGATTGGTCTGTCTTAGGGGTCCGGTTGAAAGCCGCCACCGGTCAGGACCCCGCTCTCGACGCGGCCATCGCCGAGGCCTTCGCCGCGCCGTCGGCCGCTTATACCGGGTCGGTGGCGGCCTGCCGTCAACTGGTGGCGACGGTCCTGCCGGATTGGCGGCTGCATGTCGGTTTCGATGCATCCGGCGTGCTACCCTATGCCGCCGTCTTCAAAGACGATATCCGGGTGGCCGCCGAGGCGCCGACCGTGCCGCTGGCGGTGCTGCGATGCCTGGCGGAACTGGCGACCATGCCGCATGGGTGACTGGTCGAGCATGGGTATTCGCAGGTCAAACCGTTATCCACATAATCTGTGGATAAGTCTGTGCGCAGCATCGGCTGGGCCCCGTCCGGCGTAACAGCGATAGCGGGTGCCTATTCCTTAAGCTCTATTTTTTTACTTGTTAACGACTTCTGTTTCACCAGATTTTCACGGAAGATGAAACAAATTGAAACAGAACCGCCGTTGTGGATAGTCGCTCTGGCCTGGTCGCCGGCAGTTTACACTTTAGGGGTATTATGAAGGAATTATTGCATTCACTGACCCCCAGTCCAACCGGGGAGCGTTGTCCATGACCGCCGATGCCGCCGACCGCCTCGTCGCCCTGGAAACCCGTCTGGCCCATCACGAACGCATGGCCGAAGAGATTTCGGAGGTGCTGTCGCGGCAGACAAAGACCATCGATGCCCTGGTGGCGCAAGTCCGCCTCCTGCAGGATCGTCTGGCGGACATGGCCGAGGAGTGGCGCCGATCGCCGCAGGACGACAGGCCTCCACCGCATTATTGACGCCAGGAGAACCCGACATGCGCCAAGTCTTGACGTCGCTTGCCCTGGCCGTTCTGACCATCGGGTTGCTCGCTGCAGCCCCGCGGGCCGCCGAACCGCTCAAGGTGGTGGCCACATTCAGTATCCTCGGCGACATGGTGACGCAGGTGGGCGGCGGCGCGGTTGAGGTCGTCACCCTGGTGCCGCCGGGTGGCGACGCGCACAGCTATCAACCGGCGCCGAAAGATGCCCAGGCGATCGCCGCCGCCGGGCTGGTGGTGGTCAATGGCCTCCGCATGGAAGGCTGGCTCGACCGGCTGATTCTGGCCTCGGGCACCAGGGCGCCGGTGGTGGTGGCCAGCTCTGGGGTAAAGCCGCTGATCATGGGCGATGAGGGCGGCAGCGGGGCCAAGGCGGCCACCGATCCCCATGCCTGGCAGAACCTCGCCAACGGGCAAATCTATGTCCGCACTATCGCCGAGGCCCTGGCCAACGCCGATCCGGCCAACGCCGACGGTTACCGGCGGCGGGCCGATGCCTATGTCAAGGAACTCGCGGACCTGGACCGCTGGGTGCACGATCAGATCGACCAGGTGCCGCCGGCGAAACGCAAGGTCATCACCTCCCATGACGCCTTCGGCTATTTCGCCAAGGCCTATGGCATCACCTTTCTGGCGCCGTCCGGCATCAGCACCGAAAGCGAGCCGACCGCGGCCGGGCTGGGCAAGCTTACCAACCAGATCAAAGCGGAGCATATCAAGGCGCTGTTTCTTGAAAACATGACCGATCCCCGTCTGCTCGCCATGCTGGCCAAGGATAGCGGCGCTGTGATCGGCGGCACGCTTTATTCGGATTCCCTGTCGCCGGCCGGCGGCCCCGCCGACAGCTATGTGGCGATGTTCCGTCACAATGTCCCGGCCCTGGCGGCGGCGATGCAGAAGAATTGAGTTTCACCAACCCGTCTTGACAGGCGGAACCGGGCCGTCAAATCTCTGAGCGCGGATGTTGGGGGCAGGGGACATGGCTATGGACATCAATTCGGTCGCCGTCATCGGCGGGGGAACCATGGGCAGCGGCATCGCCGCGGCCTGCGCGGCCGCCGGCCGCCGGGTGCTGTTGCTGGAGGTGGATGCCGCCGCCGCCGCCGCGGCCTGGGACCGCGCCCTGGCGACAGCCGCCGGCGAGGACGAGCGGGCCCGTATGACGGAGCTGATCCGCTGCGGGACGGTGGCGGCCAATCTTACCGAGATCGCCGGCTATGATTGGATTTGCGAGGCCGTTGCCGAAGACCTCGAGGCCAAGCGCCGGCTGTTCGCCGAACTGGAACCGCTGCGCCGGGACGGCTCGGTGGTCAGCACCAACACCTCCGGCATTCCCTTGCGGGCCATTACCGCCGGCATGCCCGCGCGTCTCCGCCGGGATATCGTGGTCACCCATTTCTTCAATCCTGTGCGGGTCATGCGGCTGCTGGAAATCGTCGCCGGCGAGGACACCCGGCCCGAGGTCCGCGACGCCCTGGCCGGCTTTTGTCGCGACGTCCTGGGCAAGGGGATCGTCCATGCCAAGGACACCGTCAATTTCATCGGCAACCGCATCGGCTGTTTCTGGATGCTGTCCGGCCTGCACAAGGCCAAGACCGCCCTGGCCCAGGGATTGTCGATGGAACGCGTCGACGCGTTGATGGGCCTGCCGGTCGGGTTGCCGTCGACCGGGCTGTATGGCCTGATCGATCTGATCGGCCTCGACGTCATGGATTTCGTCGGCAAGAACCTGGAGATCAATCTGCCGCCGGCCGATCCGGGGCGCGCCTTCACCTCCTTTCCGGCGGTGGAACAGGCGATGCTGGACCGCGGCCAGTTGGGGCGAAAAAGCGGCGGCGGTTTCTATCGGATGGTCAAACTGGCCGATGGTGGAAAGCGCAAGGAAGTTTTCGATGTCCGGACCGAGGCCTGGCGTGCCGTCGAACCCGCCGTTCTGGCGGACAGCCATGCCGACAGTCAGTCCCTGTTTCTCGCAGACGATGCCGAGGGGCGCTTCACCTTCGATCTGATGGGCGGCACACTGCTCTACGCCGCCGATCTGGTCGGTGAAATCGCCGACGATATCGTCAATGTGGACCGTGCCATGCGGTGGGGCTTTGCCTGGAAGCGGGGGCCGTTCGAATTGCTGGATGCCGTCGGGCCGGCCCGGTTGATCGAGCGTCTGCTCAAGGATGGCCATCCGTTGCCGCACATGCTGGCGGTGCTGCGAGCGGCCGGTGTCGAAAGCTTCTACCGTGATGGCGAGTTCCTCGGCCTTGACGGGGTCTATCGGCCGGTTCCGGTTTGATCCCTACTCGGCGTCGACGACGGTCTTGAACAGGATGCCGAGGGCGATCGAGACAAAGGGGATGATGAACATCAGCACCAGCACGATATGAATGATCAGATGCTTGTGGCTGCTCTCCGGCTCGTTGCGGATCGGCATGTCGGCT
>DUZF01000057.1 GCA_013349665.1 Rhodospirillaceae bacterium
GCCTGGTCGCTCTGCCCGGCCGCGAACAGGGCCAGCAAACCGTCGTTGCTCAAGGGGCGCGGCCGCAACGGCGGCGCCTCAACGATGCTCGTGGCCAGGCCTTCGAAATGCGACGCCCAACGACCGCCCGGGATGCCGATGATCTGGTAATTCGCCGATTTGCGGCGGATGTCCTCGTCGGCCGGAATCGCCGCCAGCACCGGGATCCCCACCGCCTCGCCGAAGGCCTGTGCCTCGCCGGTGCCGTCATCCTTGTTGATGACCAGTCCGGCGACGCCGACATGGCCGCCCAATTTGCGGAAATATTCCACGGCGGAGCAGACATTGTTGGCGACATAGAGGGACTGCAGATCGTTGGAGGCGACCACCACCACCTTCTGGCACATGTCGCGGGCAATCGGCAGACCGAATCCGCCGCAGACCACATCGCCCAGGAAATCCAACAGAATGTAGTCGAAGCCCCATTCGTGGAAGCCAAGTTTCTCAAGCAGCTCAAAGCCGTGGATGATGCCGCGGCCGCCGCAGCCGCGTCCGACTTCCGGCCCCCCCAACTCCATGGCGAAGACGCCGTCCCGCTTGAAGCAGACATCTTCGATGGTCAACTCCTCGCCGGCCATCTTTTTGCGGCTGGAGGTCTCGATAATGGTCGGGCAGGACCTGCCGCCGAACAGCAGGGAGGTGGTATCGCTTTTCGGATCGCAGCCGATCAGCAGCACACGCTTGCCTTGCTGGGCCAGCATGTAGCTGAGATTGGACAAGGTGAAGCTCTTGCCGATACCGCCTTTACCATAGACGGCGATGATTTCCGGCGGCTTCCGCGGCGCCTCGGGCAATCGGCCGCCGGCCGGTGTGGCGACGTTCATGCGCAGTTTCTCCAATCGAGGACCATTTTCAGACAGGACACGTCGCCGAAGGCGGTGCGATAGGCCAGGTCGGCGTTCTCGGCATTCATGCGATGGGTGATCAGGCCGTCAAGCGACAGTCGCCCGTCGCCAATGCAGTCCAAGGTGGCGGCGAGGTCTTCCGGCTTCCACTCGGCGGCGATGCGGATCCGCGCCTCGCGCATGAACGAGGGAGGAAAGGTAAAGGACAGCGGCTTCTCATAAAAACCGGCCAGGACAATCTCGCCACCCCGGGCCAGACGACCGATCAGGGTATCGAGAATCGACGCGTCGCCGCTGACATCGAAAATGGCCTCGTAATCACGCTTGCTGTCGGTCTCGGGAGTCAGAACCTGGTATCCGGCGGCACCGCCGCGGCGCCCCGGATTGGTTTCCCACACCGTTGGCGGCCGATGCCCGCAAGCCAGGGTGAGGCGCGCCAGAAGGCGCCCGAGAACGCCATGACCGACGATCAGCTCCGGCCCCTTCTGACTGCCCGCCATGGCGTGGTAGGCGGTCGAGGCCAGGGCGATCAACACCCCGCTTTCCTGAATGCCGGAGTCGATCGGAATCGCCCGCGACCCGGGGACGATCAGCCGCCGCGCGGCGCCGCCGAACAGGCCGCGGGCATCCTTGAAGCAGGCGGCGCCCGGCACGAACACCTGTTGGCCGATCCGTGATCTGGCATCGGCGCCGGCCTCGACGATCTTGCCGACCGACTCATAGCCGGGAACCAGGGGATAGCCCATCCCGGGAAAATGCGGCATGCATCCCGTCCACAGCAGCCGTTCGGTGCCGGCGCTGATACCGCTCCACTCCACCTCGACGACCACATCGGCCGCCTCGAAAGGCTGCAAAGCGAGGCGGCGGAAAGACAGGCTTTCAGGCCCTTCCATCACCACCGCTATCGTATCCATATCGCCCATTTCCGCCACTACCCCGGCAGGCCGGGGCCTGGCCCGACCGCAACAGTCCGTCGACAAGCCTCAGGCAACGCGGTTGAAAAGCTTCTTCGGAGCCAGACGCAAAGCCTGCATCCGCACCAGGTCCCGCAGTTCCTTTTCCCCGTCGCAAGGCGGGATCGACTCCAGTGCCTCGCTGATCAGTGTTTCCAGCCGTCCGACGGCGCCGGCGACCCCCAGTTGGGTAACCGCGTTGGGCCGACCGAGGGCGGCATCGCGACCGACCGGCTTGTCGCAGTCATAGGCGTCGCCGACGGCGTCGAGCAGATCATCGGCCACCTGGTAAGCCTCGCCCAGGCGATGACCCAAACGACGCCAGGGCATCGGGTCGGCGCCGCTGGCCAGAGCGCCCACCGTCGTCGCGGCGACGAACAAGGCGCCGGTCTTGGCGCAGCGATAGCGCTCGGGCGGCGGATCAGGCTCGCTTTCCCAGGCCTGGCCGGCGGCGATGCCATGGGGGGCGCCGACGCTGCGGGCAATGGTCAAGGTCAGTTGCGGCAGACGGGCCGGCATCTGTATGCCGGCCTGCGCAAGGGTTTCAAAGGCCAGCACAATCAGCGCGTCACCGGCCAGCAGTGCAACCGGTTCACCGAAAACGGAATGGACCGATGGGCGGCCGCGGCGGATTTCCGCATCGTCGAAACAGGGCAGATCGTCATGCACCAGCGAGGCGCAATGCAGCAGTTCAATGGCCGCCGCCGCGGCATCGGTCAAACCAGGCTGGTCGTCGCCACAGGCCTGGGCAACCGCCAGCGCAATTCTCGGCCTTACCCGGAAGCCGCCGGGAAATACCGCGTAACGCATTGCCGCGGCCAGTTTGGGTGGCGCCTCGTCGATTTCCGCCCGCCGCATCGCCGCCTCAAGAGCCGTCTCGATCCGTCCGCTTGCTTCCAAGATGCGCCTCCCCAGCCAACCGGTCGTGTAAGTTTTTTAAGTCACGACAGTATGTCTAGTTCATTGGACACATGCTAACACGGGGGTCCACGTCGTCAATCGCCATTTTCGAGACGACTAACCCGAAACCTGCTCGCGCATCTCCAGCGCGACCATCAACTCGGCCACCCAAAGGATCCTGGAGGCGATCCTACCCGGCTGGTCGAGGCTGAGAGCAAGGATCGACGGGCGGGCCGAGGCAACGGCCTCCACCAGATAGGCGGCCTCGTCCAGCGGCGGCAAAGCGTGCTTCGCCTGTCTGACGAAAAGGGCGTCGGAAACCGCCTTGCCGGCGAGTTTCAGCTTGCGCCGGCCCGACACCCGGGCCCGCCCCGAGACCGAATCAAAGCGGCGCCGCGCCACCTCTTCGCCGATTTCGCGATACATGTGGCGGGCGGCGAAAATGCTGGCCCGACAGCTGGCCGGAAGACCGCCGATGCCGCTGTCGGCACGGCGGTACAACTCGTCGGCGGCGGCCAGCAGTCGCTCCACCGCGGCGCCGATCGCCGGGGTCCAATCCGGCCGCGCCAACCAGGCATCCGGATCGACGCCTTCCGACCACAGCCAGGACCGCGGCAGATAGAGCCGGCCATTGCGGGCGTCCTCGCCGACGTCGCGGGCGACATTGGTCAGTTGCATGGCAATCCCCAGATCGCAGGCGCGGGCGACCGCCTCCGGGTCATGGCAGCCCATGAGGACCGCCATCATCGCCCCGACCGTGCCGGCGACGCGGGTCGCATAGGCGTAGAGGTCGCTCAGGGTCTCGCAGCGGACTCCCGCCACATCCCATTCCAGCCCGTCGATCAGAGCCTCCGGCAAGGCCCGCGGAAGGCCGTAGCGGGCCACCACATCGGCGAAAGCCCGGTCGACCGCGGCATTGGCGGGCTGTCCCCGGTAGACCCGGTCGAGCCGTTCCCGCAGATGGGCGACAGCGGCGGTGGAACCACCCTCCTCGTCCACCATGTCGTCCGACAGACGGCAAAAGGCGTAAAGCGGAAAGGCGGCGTCGCGCAAACGCTTCGGCAAGAACAGCGATGCCGCCGAGAAGGTCTTGGAGCCGCCCCGGATCGAGCGCCGGCAGACGGCGTGGTCGGCCGGCCCGGCCAGCGGCCGGTTAAGCCAGCGAGCCGGCATGGGGGACGATGGAGTCGAGAACCCGGGCGGAGGAGAGGACACCGGGAACACCGGCACCCGGGTGGGTTCCGGCGCCGACGAGATAGAGGCCATCGACATCTTCGCTCCTGTTATGTGGGCGGAACCATGCGCTTTGCGTCAGCAGCGGTTGGAAGCCGAAAGCGGCGCCTTTGACCGACAGATACTGATCGCGGAAATCCTGCGGGGTGAAAACCCGCGAAGAGATGATCTGGTCGCGCAGCCCGGGCAGCAGCCTCTCGGACAGGCGCTCCTCGATGGCGCGGCGATAGGGCTCCGCCTGCGTCGCCCAGTCGATCCCGGCATCCAGATTGGGCACCGGCGACAAAACATAGAACGTGTCGCATCCATCTGGTGCCAGCGAAGGATCGGTGACGGTCGGATGGTGGAGATAAAGACTGAAGTCCGCGGCAAGACCCCGGCAACGAAAAATGTCTTCCACCAGTCCCCGGTACCTTGGCCCCAGAAGAATAGTGTGATGCGGGACCTGGCTGTACTGTTTCTTGGTGCCGAAATACCAGACAAACAGGCTCATGGAGTGACGCGATCGGCTGAGCTTTCGATCGGTCCAGCGCTTGCGCGGGGTCTCCGCCAGCAGGGTCTTGTAGGTCCAGGCGACATCGGCGTTGGAGACCACGATGTCGGAAGCGATCACCTCGCCCGAGGCCAGGCGCACCCCCGATGCCTTGCCCGCCTCGACGGAAATCCCGGTCACTTCCGAGCCGCAACGCACGGTGCCGCCCTGCCCTTCGATCAGGTCGACGAGGCCGCGGACCAGGGCGCCGGTCCCTCCCATGGCGAAGGACACTCCCCAGTGACGCTCGAGAAATGAGATCAGGCAATACACCGAGGTGGTGGCGAAGGGATTGCCGCCGACAAACAGCGGATGGAAGCTCAGGGCGAAGCGGAGATAGGGATGCTCGACATATTTCGACACGGTGGCATGGACACTGCGCAGCGCCCCGAAGCGGAACAGATCGGGGGCGATGCGCAGCATGTCGCCGATGGAACTGAAAGGCTTGTCGCCCAATTCCTCGAAGCCGATCCGATAGACGGCTTCGCTGTAGCGCAAGAACCGTTCGAAGCCGCGGACGTCGCCGGGCGAAACCCGCGCCACCTCGCGCCGCATGGCGTCGTCGTCGGCCAGACAGTCAAAATGCGAGCCGTCGTCAAAAATGATCCGATAGAAAAGATCCATCGCCCGCATCTTGATATCGTCGGAAAAGCTCCGGCCGCATAACTGCCAGAGCTCTTCGAACATGAAGGGCGCGGTGATGATGGTGGGACCGGCGTCGAAGGTGAAACCGTCCTGGCGGAACACTCCGGCCCGCCCCCCCGGTTGCCGCAACCGCTCGAGAACGGTGACGCGGTAGCCCCGCGCACCAAGCCGTACGGCGGCCGCCAATCCGCCGAAACCGCTGCCGATGACGACCGCGTGCCGCCTGCCCGTCATCACAAGATGTCAGAAACTGTCAACATAACTAGACATCTAATTATGTCAGGTTTCTATATGCAAGCCTTTAAAATGAGCTCCGCCAGCAATCCTGGCGCCTCTTCATGCGCCAGATGCCCATAGCCGGGCAGGTCGACCACCGTCGCCCCCGCCACCCGCGCCGCGGTTTCCCGCGCCACCCGCGGCGGCACCGCATGGTCAAGCTGGGCTGCAAACAAGGTCAGTGGCACCGACAGACGCGGCAGATCCCGCTGCAGCGGCCGCAGGTCCCAGTTGGCCATCATGCCCAGCGCCGCCTCGACATGGCGGGAGGTGCCCAGCAGGCGCACGTAAAGCTCGAGCCCCGCCGGATCGAGATGGGATCCGGTCTGCTCGATGACCCGGGCCACCGCCGTCCGGTCCGAGGCATGCCAGGCCAACAGCGAGGCGGCGATGGGATTGACGAACAGGAACCTGGCGAGCATCGGAAAGAGGGCCCCCTCGAGGCCGGAAAACGGCATGAAGGCGCCATTCAGGCCGACCACCGCGCGCGGTTTGATCAGGCCGTCCAGCACCATGCGCAGCGCGATGGCGGCGCCGGCCGAATGGCCGACCACGAACGCCGGCTCCATGTCGAGGGCGGCAAGCAGCCTGGCAAGATCCGCCGCCATATGGGGAAGCGACGGCCGGCGACGATGATCCATACCGGTGAAGCCGTGCCCCGGCAGGTCGGGGGCGACGACAGCGAAATCCTGCCCGAGCAGCGGCGCCAGGGCCCGCCAGGAATGGGTGGCCGCCCCGGTACCGTGAAGAAGCAGCATCACCGGACCGCTGCCCATCACCTGGACATGCCAGGTGATGCCCGCCGCCTTGACGAAGCGACTGGCCTCACGGTTGGGCCAGTTGCGTCCTTCGACTTCCCAGGCGGCTTTCCGCTTCATCGGGGCCTGAGAGGTTCGGTGAAGAATTCGGAAGCGGCGCCGCGGGCGACGTCGCAGACCGCCGAGGCCTCGACATAGGGCAGCGCGACATAGCGGGCATTCATCGCCGCCGCCAGATCGCTGCCCTCGGCCCGCGGCCGCGCCGAGGTGTCGATGAAGACCGCGGCGATGCGCTGGGCCGCCAGTCGCCGGGACGAGTCCAGCGCCTCTTCCATCGCCCTCCCCCGTGCCGCCTGTCCGTCGGCGGTGATATTGGCGCGTCCGTCGGTCAACAGGATGACCAGAGGCTCGCGGCTCTTGCTGCGCTCGGCCAGCGCCACCAGGACGGCGCAATCGACCCCCGCGGCCAGGGGCGTGCCGCCGCCGCCGGGCAGATTGGCCAGCAGCGCCTTGGCCCGCGTCAGCGAGCGGGTGGGCGGCAGCAGCAGTTCCGCCCCGTGGCCGCGGAACGCCACCAACGACACGAAGGTGCGGTTGACATAGGCTTCCGCCAGCAACATCTCCACCGCCCCCTTGCTCTCGGCCAGGCGGTGAAAGGCCGTCGATCCCGAGGCGTCGACGCAAAAGACCATGGTCGATTCGCGACGCTGGGCAAAACGCTTGAAACGGAAATCCTCGCGGCGGACTTCGATGGGCCGGGAGACCGTCCGCGCCACCTGATCGTTGCGGCGCACCGCTTGCCAGGGCGCCGCCGCCCGCAGGGTGGCGACCAGAGCCAGCCGGCTGCCCGGCCTCAGCGCGCCCATGCGCACCCCGGTGGGACGCCCGCGCAGCGCCGAGGACTTTGCCGCGCCCAGACGGCTGTTGCGGCCGGTCGGCTGCGGCCCGCCGGCACCGGTCTTCAGTTTGGCCAGCAGATCGTCGGGCACCGCCGCCTGAACCGCGGCCAGCATGATGTCCTCGAGGTTCGGCGGCTCGGTGGCCGGTTCGGTATCGTCATCGTCATCGTCATCGCCGTCCTCGTCCGCGCCGGGGTCGTCCGGCGGCGCAGGCGGTTCGGTTTCGTCCGGCGCCTCGTCGGGCATCATCTGCGACCGCGGCGCCAGCACCAGCCGCGCCGCCAGCACGGCGTCTTCCTCGGTGATGGCGCGCCGTCCGGCCAAGGCCGCCGCCACCCGCGCCGCCCGCAAGGCCAGCAGCGGCGCCACCACCGAGTTGATGCCGAATGCCGCCGCGGTGGCGACCAGGGCTTCGACGACGTCCGCCGACGGCCCCTCCACCGAGGCCAGGGCCAGGCGCGCCGCGGCGGTTTCCGACGGGTCGATGGCCAAATTTGCGAGCCCGCGGGCGCTGAGGTCGCGCAGATCGAGGTGAAAGGCGAACCTCTCGCGCAGGGACACCGCCAGGCGCTCCTCGGGCGAAACCCCCTCGTCGAAGGCAACCACGCCGATGCGCGCCGGGATCCGCCGGGCCAGCCCTTCCCGCTCGACCACCAGTTCGCGCCGGTCGAGAACGGCGGCGATGCGGGCGGCGACGCCGGCGCTCAATCTCTCAGCCATGGGGATCAGCACGATGCCGCCATCGGCTTCCCCCAGAATACCCATTTGCAGGACCACCCGGCCACTCGCCAGGGTCGCGGTCAAATCGACCGCGCCGATCAACCGGTCATCTTCGATATGCGCCGGCACGCGCCGCACCGGCGCTCCAGAGGCCAAAGCGCCGCGCAACCGTTCCAGCCACAGATCCCGCACCGGCCCCGGCCCGGCGATCACCGACACGCCGCCCAGGCCGGCCGGATCGATGGCGAACAGCCGCGCCGCCATCAGCGCCGTCTCCCAGCGGGACAGCGGCGGCGGCGCGTCACATTGCGTCATGAGGCGAAGACTTCGCCCAGCGCCCGCTCGACCCTTGCCGTCGATCCCGATTCGTCCAGCGGATTGCGCCGCAAACGATGCCTCAGGGCCATGGCGGCGACACGCCGGATATGCGCATCGCCGACCGCCTCGTCGCCGGCCAGCGCCGCCGCCGCCCGCGAGGCGCGCAGCAGCGTCAGTTCTCCGCGCAATCCGTCGGCCCCTGTCGCCATGCACAGCCGCGACATGGCTTCCAGGGCGTCGTCGCTCACCGCCACCTCGCCAAGCCGTTCGCGGGCGGCGGCGATCAGGGCGCTGGCGCTTTCGTTCTCATTCCGCCAAAGCGCATCGAAGGCCTCCGGATCACGTTCAAAAGCATCGCAGCGCTTGAGAATTTCCACCCGGTCGGCGAGGTTTCCCGGTGTGCGCACATCGACGGACAGCCCGAAGCGATCCAGCAATTGCGGGCGCAACTCCCCCTCTTCGGGATTGCCACTGCCGACCAGAACGAAACGCGCCGGATGCCTTACGCTCAGCCCCTCGCGTTCGACGATGTTCTCTCCCGACGCCGCGACGTCGAGCAGCAGATCGACCAGATGGTCCTCCAGCAGATTGACTTCGTCGATGTAGAGGAAGCCGCGATGGGCACGGGCCAGCAGACCCGGCTCGAAGGCCTTCTCGCCGCGGGTCAGCGCCCGTTCCAGGTCCAGCGCGCCGACCACCCGGTCCTCGGTCGCCCCCAGGGGCAGATCGACCACCGGCACCGGCACCGTCTTATGGGTTGGACAGTGCTTATCGCGCCTCGCATCACACACATCGGCGCAGGTCTCGACAGGCGACCCGGGATCACAATTGAACTTACATCCTGTGACAACCTGCATATGCGGAAGCAGTGACGCCAGAGACCGGACTGCCGTAGACTTACCAGTTCCCCTGTCCCCAAAGACCATAACGCCACCGATATTGCGATCTACTGCAACTAGTTGTAGAGCAAACTTCATATCGTCTTGGCCGACGATGGCGGCAAACGGAAAATATATTTTCATGGTGAACATATTGCCTCGAAGGGCATCTCCTGCGCAAGACGGTCGCGACAGCCGCTAGGCCGATCTTTCCCTTCCGCCGATGCAAAACGCCAGTGTTCATTTATCTGGACATCTAATTTTTTGGACACTAGCGTAATCGACGAGCGTCAATTGATCAGGACACTCCATACCCAGGAGACCCTGATCACCGGGACGGAGGTAGATCGTTGCGTATCCTGATGATTCATCCCAACTACCATTCCGGAGGCGCCGAAATCGCTGGAAAATGGCCGCCCGCCTGGGTTGCCTATCTCACCGGCGCGCTCAAGGCGAATGGTTACGACGACGTCCGCTTCATCGATGCGATGACCGACGACCTGTCCGATGACGAGCTCCGTGCCATCCTGGCGGAGGAATCGCCCGACGTCATCGGCGCCACCGCCATCACCCCGTCCATCTACAAGGCGCAGCACCTGCTGCAACTGGCCAAGGAAGTCCATCCCGAGGCGGTCACCGTGCTGGGCGGCATCCACGCCACCTTCATGTATCAGCAGGTTCTGGCCGAAGCGCCCTGGATCGACGTCATCGTCCGCGGCGAGGGCGAAGAAGTCCTGGTTGATCTGGTGCGCGCCGTCGATGATGGCCGCTGGCCCGGCGATCGCCGCGCCATCAAGGGCATCGCCTTTCCCGAAAACGGTCCCGACGGGATGAAAATCGTCGCCACCGAGGCGGCCCCCACGGTCAAGGATCTGGACACCATCAGCCCCGACTGGGGAATTCTTCAGTGGGAAAAATATAAATACATTCCGCTCAACTGTCGGGTGGCCATCCCCAATATGGCCCGCGGTTGCCCTTTCACCTGTTCCTTCTGCTCGCAATGGAAATTCTGGCGGGACTACCGCGTCCGCGACCCCAAGAAGGTTGTTGATGAAATTGAGACTTTGTACAAAAAGCATGACGTCAGATTTTTTATTCTGGCCGATGAAGAACCGACAATAAATCGCAAGAAATTTGTCGAATTCTGTGAGGAACTTATCGCCAGAGGCCTGCCTGACAAGGTGCAGTGGGGTATCAACACCAGAGTAACCGACATTTTGCGCGACGAAGACATCCTGCCGCTTTACCGCAAAGCGGGACTTCTGCATGTGTCTTTGGGGACCGAAGCGGCGGCGCAGTTGAAGCTGGACCGCTTCAACAAGGAGACCAAGGTCGCCGACAACAAAAAGGCCATCCAGCTGTTGCGCCAGAACGGCATCGTCGTCGAGGCCCAGTTCATCGTCGGCCTGGAAAACGAGACGGCGGAAACGCTGGAAGAAACCTATCGCATGGCCATGGACTGGAAGCCGGATATGGCCAATTGGGCGATGTACACGCCCTGGCCGTTCAGCTCGCTGTTCCAGGAAATCCGCGAGAAAGTCGAGATTTTCGATTTTGAGAAATACAATTTCGTCACGCCGATTATCAAACCGGAAGCCATGGATCGCGGCGAATTGCTTGATCGCGTAATGAACAACTATCGCCGCTTCTACATGATCAAGGCGCTGTTTTCCTATCCCTGGTCGGGAACCGGCCTGCGGCGACGCTACCTGCTTGGCTGTCTGTGGGCCTTTCTGAAATCCGGCTTCGAACGCAAATTCTACGACCTGGGACGGGTCGGCTATTGGGGTCCGCAGTCGAAAAAGAAGGTCAATTTCCATTTCGACGAAAGCCGGGTGCGGGCCGACGCGAAGATGTCCGATTGGGATGCGAACGCTGACCGGTCGCGCAAGGCGGTGGCAACCCCCGCCGCGATCATGGCCTGCGGCGGCGGCACCCAGCAGATGACGGACGCCGACCACCGGGCTGGCGCGGATGGACTTGCCTGACGCCGAGACCGGCAAGATCGGGCCGAACTCGGTCATCCAACTCGTCGCGGCGCTGAAGGACGCCAAACTCGAGGCCCCCGCCTCGACCATCTTCCAAGCCGCCGGCGCCGCCGACTGGCTGACGACGCCACCGGACGCGATGGTCGACGAGGGGCGGGTGGCGCGTCTGCATCAGGCCCTCAGGCAGGGCCTGGAGTGGCCTCTGGCCCTGGCGATCCTGAGGGAAGCCGGATTGCGGACCGCCGACTATCTCCTCGCCGTGCGTATTCCCAAGCCCGCCCAATGTCTGCTGAGCCTGATGCCGGCCGACTGGGCGGCGCGGTTCCTTTCCCGCGCCATCAAAGCCAACGCCTGGACCTTCGCCGGCTCCGGCCAATTCGCCGTCCGCCGGGGAAAGCCGACCATCTTTGAAATGACCGGGAACCCGCTGTGCCGGGGCGAGCAGGCATCAAAGCCGGTCTGTGTCTGGCATGCCGCGGTTTTCGAGCGCCTGTTCGAGGTGCTGGTGTCCCCCGGCGTTCGGGTCCGGGAAACCGCCTGTGAGGCCCTGGGCGACGCCTGTTGCCGTTTCGAGGTGCGGCATGGCTGACCGGAAAAGAAGTTTGTGGTCCGTGCTGGTGGACGATATTCCGCGCGCCGTGGTGGCGGCGAGCCATTTGCATGAAGCCCGATTGATCGTCGCCGCCCTCGTCGACCATGAGGATCTGCCCCCCACCGGTCTGCTGCTGGTGAAATGTCCGTCTTCCCTGGCGGCAAGGATCAGGCGCCGGGCCAGGGCTCTCGGGGTCAGCGAACGTTTCCTGGCCTGCTTCGGTGAAAAAATGTTCCTCACCTGGATCGGCGCCCTTGCCGAACAGCGGGACGCCGTCCGTCCCCTGCGGATGCTCGATCTGGAAAGTCAGTTGTCCTGATGAATGAACCCGGGATAGTCGGGGGAGATGCGCCGATGACGTCACTGCGGGCCGACAGGTTGCTGAAAACAAGGCCGTCCGCCGTCACCCAGGTGGAATGCACCGTCAGGGTATCTCCGACCCTCGCCCGGCTGATCCGCAAATGCGCGGAAAAGGAGGCCGGCGGATCGGCACCGACCGACGCGCTGCTGTCCGCCGCCGGTGTCGCTCCGGCGGAACTGGCGTCATTGCGGCAAAATGCCGAACTGTCCTCGGCCGAGATCGCCGATCTGCGGGCGCAGGCGGCGCAGGCATTGCGGCAGATCAGCAAGCTGGAGTCCGAGGCTGCGCACCGTGACGACCGGATCGCCCTGCTTCAGGATGATATCGGCACGGCAACCGAGGCTTTGCATGATGAACGGCGGCAGTGCCGGGATATGGCGGCGGCGCTGCGAGGCCGCGATGAACAGCTGGCGCGGTCGCTGTCCCTCGACGGGCTCGATTCCTTTGCCGCGGAAGCCCTGGAAGGCCTACGCCACCGGCTCGAGGAGGACAACTCGGCAGAGCTGAAAGCGGCGATCGCCAATCTTGGCCATCCGCAAATCCTGGCCTTGAGCGGCCTGATCGATCGGCGGGCGCAACGCCTGCCGCTCATCCGCTGGCTTCTGTCATAGGGCCAGCCCCTGGACAATGGCCTCGGATACCGCCAGCGCGCCGGCGGCCGTGGTGGTCATGTCGAAATGTCCCAGGCCGGGCACCACCAGGACGGTGATATCCGGGCGGACCGCATGGATCTCCGGCGCGAAGCGGTCGGCAAAAAACACCTCGTCGGCCCCACCGACCACCACCGCGATGGGCTTGGTCGCACGGCGGAAATCTCCGCGATAGTCCTCGCTGGGGGTGAAGTTTTTGGCCAGCCGATACGAATAGGTGGCATTGGCCGCCCCGTCCTTGCCGGGCACCATGGCCAAAGCGACCACCGGCAGCCCCTCGAAAGCATGAACACCGATCCGCTCGAGAACGGCCAGGGCGATCAACCTGGGAACGAAGGGGGTGATCCATTCGGCGGCGTCGGGACGCTGGGTCGGCGCCCGGTGCCCAAGATAGGGGGAAATCAGCGCATAGCTGTCGAACAGCCCGCCATTGGCACTTCCCGCCACCCGCAAGACGAAACCGCCCCCGGAGGAGAACCCGGCCAGGGCGACTTTCGCCGCCGGATGGCGGCGGCGGATCTGGCTTGCGAAATCGGCGAGATCGTCGTCCAACTGACCGACATAGGCGATATCGCCGGCTGTCCCGGTGCCGCCATGCCCACGGACGTCCAGCGCATAGCTGCCGACACCCGCCGCCTGCAGGGCTTTCGCCACCGCATGCATGCTGGTGCCGGCGGAACCGTGCACAAGGATGGCCAGGCGGTTGCCGGCGGCGGGATAAGCGCGATAGGCGAGAGGCGTTCCGTCGCGGGCCGGCAGGGTCTCCAGTGGCGGTAGGGCGCCGGGATCCGATTGGACGGAAGGGGCGGTCACTCTTGGCGGCGCCGCGGTGCCGAAGACAATCATCGCGGCAAGCAGCGCGATGACGAGTACTGGAATGGCGATCACAGTAACGGCGATGGTTCGTCTTGTCATAACCCCTCAAGAAAAATCAGGAGAGCTCGCTCAGCAGGCCGTGCTGCAAGGCATAACTGACGACCTCCACCCGGCTCTGGAACCCCAGCTTGGCCATCGCCCGCGCCTTATAGGTTTCCACCGTCTTGACCCCGATCATCAGTTTTGCGGCGATCGTCTTGTTGCTGTGGCCGGCGGCGGTAAGAGAAAGAACCTCGAGTTCGCGGGCGCTGAGATCATTGCTTTCGTCATCGCAGATGCCGACCGGAACGGCATGGACGGCCTGGCGGATGGCCTTGCCGGCCACCGCCGGATCGAGATAGATGCCGCCGGCGGCGACCGCATGGATGCCGCGATTGAGTTCCTCGGTGGCCGATCGCTTCAGCACATAGCCGGAGACGCCAAGGTCAAGCAGCTGGCGCAGATAGGATCCGTCCTCATGCACGGTAAGGATTAAAATCCGACAGTCGGGACAGGCCGCCAGCAGTTTCCGGGCGACCTCGATGCCATTCAATCCCGGCATCGAAAGATCAAGGACGGCGACATCGGGCCGCAATTCAATGGCCCGACGCAAGGCGCTCGGCCCGTCGCGCGCATCCCCCACCAGTCGAAGGCCGGGATCGGTCTTGATATTCGCCTTCATCCCGTCCAGGACCAGGGGATGGTCATCGGCGAGAAAGACAGTGATCAAAGGAGGAGTTTCCATCGCGGCAGGTCTATATCGGCGTGAGAACGAACAGGGTGGTGCCTTGGCCGGGAGAGGATTCGATCTCCAGCGTGCCGCCGATCGAGGACAGGCGTTCGCGCATCCCGAGCAGCCCCATCCGCCGTGGCGTATCCGGGGTGGGAACGCCGTTATCGCAGTCGAAGCCACGCCCATTGTCTTCGATGATCATGTTCGCAGTCATATCGACGATCCTCAGGATGATGCCGACGCGTGTCGCCGCCGCATGGCGGACCACATTAGTCAGCGCCTCTTGAACGACGCGGTAAAGGGTTGTTTCAATGGCCGGCGAAAGACGCTGCCCATCCAGTTTCAGATGCAGGTCAAAGCGCAGGCGGGAACTTTCGCTCCAGGTCTCGACAAGATTCTGAATGGCGGTCTGCAGGCCAAGGTCGTCCAGTTCCGTCGGCCGGATTTCCCAGGCCAGGCGGTTGACCTCCTGACCGACCTTGGTGGCAATGTTCTTGAGCGCGACGACCTGCTGCTGGATGCCCCCGGTTGAGGTCGTCTCCCGGCCAAGACCGTCAAGACCCAGTTGCAGCAATGTCAGCGACTGTCCCAGCCTGTCATGCAGTTCGCGGGCGATGCGAAGACGCTCGGCCTCCTGATCCTCCACGGTGCGGTGCAGGATCTCCGACAGCTCTCCCTCGACCACCGACCGTCGGCGGCTCTCGACTTCCAATGCCTGGGCGGCGCTCTGCCACTCGGCCAGACGCCTGTCCAGTTCGCAGGTCAATTCGGCCTGCTGCAGCCTGGCGGCTTCGCGTTCGCGGGCAATCAGATCGATGCGGTGCAGCACAACCTCCAGCAGCGACACCCGCAGGCGGTAGGCGGCATCCACCTCGGAGTCCAGCCAGGCGGCGCAATGCAGCCGCACCATCTGCGTCCAGGCGGCAAAACTCGCCCGCGGCGTCAGCGTTTCGCCATCAGCGGCAGTCTCCAGCGACTTGTTCGGGTTCCCGGCCCAAGTCACCGTTTGGATCAATTCCGGACGGAACCACAGGACATAGTCGCGCGGCGTCTTGGACACCGACAGGGCGAGAATTCCGCTGGCGACATCGGCGAAGCCTTCCGCCGGGGGATATAACCGCGCCAGGCAGTCGGTGTGAAACACACCGTCCTGCGCCGTCGCATTGAGCCAGGCGACCAGGGCTTCGACCTCTTCGCAACCGGGAGCCTTGCCGAAGGTGGTAAGACGGCCGTCGATCCACAGGCCGACGCCGATGGCGGGAATAAAATCCAGCAGATTGGGCCGGTAACGGATCAGCCCCTCGGCCAAATCCTGCTCGTGGCTCAGCCTTGCCACGAGCTCCTGATGGATGGCTGTCGAGCGCATCCTTGCCGAGAACTCTTCCTCCGCGACCTTCATTTCCAATTTTGACGATATGACTTCGGCGAACAATTCGCAGGCGGCACGCAGGCGCTGCGATAGATGGTGCGGCGAACGGTGATGGCAGGCGATCAGACCCCAAAGCTGCCCGCGCAGGATCAGCGACAGGGACATGGACGCGACGACACCCATATTGGCAAGATATTGCCGGTGCAGTGGGGAAACGCTGCGGATCACGCTGTGGCTGAGATCAAGGGGCCGGCCGTCGCCAGGGTTGACAGACGGAATGATCGGCGCCGGCGAATAGCCGGCATCGGGGATGATGCGGCTCCAGTTCTT
>DUZF01000058.1 GCA_013349665.1 Rhodospirillaceae bacterium
TTCGGGATAGGGTCCGGCCAGCGGGTGGCCGTTGACGAAATGCTGTCCCGGCGGCTCCGGCGGCGCCGCGCGGCCGGGCAGACATTGGTCCGGGTCAGGTAAAGCCAGTTTGTTCCGGCTGAAAGGCCACATGGTTGATCATCCTGTCGGCAGCCGCGAGGCGGTGCGGCCGGGCTCTGCACTACTATAAATATATGCCGGCTGTCGATCCCCGCCAGGAATTTCTGGCTCCCGGCAACGCAAACCCGGAAGGCCGCTCCGCGCGAAAGCGGCCCAATACAACAACCTAATCAGAGTGTTTTGTGAGGTCCTTGATTGCCGCTTTATTTAACGCACTAAAATATTGTTCAAGTTCTTCGACAAATTTTTTTATTTGTTCGTGGTCATGATGCCGAGGAAAAAAATCGGCCTTTTCTTCGTCAGAATCGAGATTTCCAATATATTGCTTTTTTTTAGGATTAGTGGTCACTAAAAAATCTTGCGCTTCTTTATGAAGACAAGCAAGTTCAGCACTTAGATGAAGCATAGGCTTATTTATTAAGCTGAAAATTGCATCATTTGTCTTAAAATTTTTATATATTGTACTCTTTAATTCGTGGAGGTGTTTGTCCTTTTTTGCGTTAGCTTTATCATATGTCCTCTTTAGTTTTATGGCCTCGCGGGAATATTCTTTGTTACCGAGTTTCGGAAATGTTGGGAACCTCAAAAATGCCTCCTCTTATGCGACCGAACTGATAATGACTCTTCACTACAACTTTAACGGGATAAATTTGGCGTGTCTACATGTTATGTTTGGCGGAATGAGCAAGTGGAAAAATTGTCCTCCTGTGGGACCGGCGTCCCTGTGCCGGTCTTGGGCGCAAAGCGACGGAAACATTCGGATTCGGGTTCCCCTGAACACCGGCACGTCAGGCCGGTTCTGATTTTTTCACATGCTCCAATGTCCGGGGTTCTCGCTATGACCGAGACTGCCGGAGGAGCGGCCTGAGGCGCGGAATCCGCCTTGTCCGCCAATCGCAATGCGCGTATTTCTTTTTCGGCAACAACCGGAAAAGATAATCCGCCGATGATTTCCCATGTCGACACCGTCGCCTTCCAGCCTTCACTTTGGTCGGCCTGCCCGTAATCTATAGTTTACAAATCGAGTGATGTAATGTATAGATTACAGCCGGTCGAGGTGCGCCAGACACCTATTTTCCGCGACTGGCTTGATGGGCTGAGAGATCGGCGAGCACAGGAGCGAATCGCTCAGCGGATCGTCAGAATGCAGGCAGGCCTGCTCGGTGATTGTAAATTTTTCGACCGCATCGGCGAACTCCGCATCGATTACGGCCCGGGATACCGCGTTTATTTCGTACGGCAGGGTTCGCTCCTGATCCTGCTGCTGTCCGGTGGTGAAAAAAGCTCACAGGACAGAGATATCAAGCGCGCCAAGGCGCTGGCTGCGGAGTTGGAGGAATAGGATGGCCAAGACGGAAGCGTTCGATGCGTCGCGTTACCTGACCGCGCCCGATGCACAGGCCGAACTGCTCAGCGACGCTCTGGCCAGCGGTAGCGCTGCCTATGTCGCGCAGGCACTCGGTGTCATCGCGCGCGCGCGCGGCATGACAGAGGTTGCTCGTGAGGCCGGCGTGACCCGTGAGGCCCTTTACAAGTCGCTCAGCGAGGATGGCGATCCGCGCCTGACGACACTTCTGGGGGTCATGCGTGCACTCGGGATAACCTTGACCGCCCGGATCAAACCGGCGGCTTAAGGCGCGTCATCCGCCTTGCCTGCCAATCGCAATGCGCGTATTTCTTTTTCGGCAACAACCGAAAAAGATAATCCGCCGATGATTTCCCATGTCGATACCGTCGCCATATCCAAAGGATGGATTGCTCACGTAGCCGTTTGTAGCTACACTTTGCCTGAGAGACCATGAGGTGGAGCAATGGCAACCGATACTGTGGTCCGCGCACGCATCGACCTTGAAACGAAGAACCAGGCGACAGCCGCTCTGGCAGCCATGGGGCTGTCCATTTCCGATTATATCCGCATGGCGCTTGTCCGGGTGGCCCGCGACCAGGCCGTGCCATTCGAGGTTAAAGTGCCAAATGCCGAAACCCGGGCCGCGATGGAGGAAGCCCGTTCCATGGGCCGCGCCAGATACAGCTCTGCGGCGGACCTGATCGATGACCTGGAAAAGAAGCGCCGCTGACAATCGAACGTCGTTTCCGCGCGCCGCAGATTACACCCGCAAATTCGTTAAGGATTGGGATCGCCTGTCCGCTTCGGGACGTTTCAATATGCGGCAGCTCAAAGCGGTCATGCTGCTATTGATTTCCAATGACGAACCGCTTCCACTGGAATGGCTTGATCACCAACTTTCCGGTGAATGGGCAGACCATCGGGAATGTCATGTCGGAGGAGATTTCCTCCTCATTTATCAACTCGATGGAAAAGGAGCTGGCTCCATTGTCCAATTTGTAAGGGCTGGAACACACGCCGATCTTTTCGACTAGGAGCCTGTCGTCAAAATCGGTGCGCTCATGCGGTGATTATCGCAGGCTCTGGCTTGCCGATTTAGCGCAATGCGCGTATTTCTTTTTCGGCAACAACCGGAAAAGATAATCCGCCGATGATTTCCCATGTCGACACCGTCGCCTTCCAGGGCATCGACGTCCTGCCGGTGGATGTCCAATGCCAGCTGGGCGGCGGCCTGCCGGCCTTCACTTTGGTGGGGTTGCCCGACAAGGCGGTGGCGGAAAGCCGGGAACGCGTCCGCGCCGCCCTGGGCTCCATCGGCCTCGGTTTGCCGCCGCGGCGCATCACCATCAATCTGGCGCCGGCCGATCTGGCCAAGGAAGGCAGCCATTTCGACCTGCCGATCGCCATGGTGCTGCTGGTCGCCATGGAGATCCTGCCGGCGGAAGAGCTGGCGGGTTTCGCCGCCCTCGGCGAACTCGGCCTCGACGGCCGCCTGGCCCCGGTGGCCGGGGTGCTGGCCGCCGCCATCGCCGCCACGGCACGCGGCCAGGGCCTGATCTGCCCGGCGGCGCAAGGCGGCGAGGCGGCCTGGTCGGGCAGTCCGGTGCTGGCCCCCGACAGCCTGCTGGCACTGATCAACCATTTCAAAGGCGGCCAGATCCTCGCCGCGCCCAGCCCGGCGCTGGCCGAGGACAGCGGCGCAAGCCCGGACCTGAAAGACATCAAGGGCCAGGAAACCGCCAAGCGGGCCATCGAAATCGCCGCCGTCGGCCGGCACAACCTGCTGATGGCGGGTCCGCCGGGATCGGGCAAATCCATGCTGGCGGCCCGCCTGCCGGGTCTGCTGCCGCCGCTGGAAGCGGCCGAGGCGCTGGCGGTGGGCATGATCCACAGCCTGGCCGGCAGTTTGACCGGCGGCCGCCTGCCGCGCCGCCGGCCGTTCCGCGACCCGCATCATTCCTCCTCGGCCGCCGCCCTGGTGGGAGGCGGCGCCAAGGCCCGGCCGGGCGAGGTCTCGCTTGCCCATGAAGGCGTCCTGTTTCTCGACGAACTGCCGGAATTTCCCCGCGCCACACTGGAGGCGCTCCGCCAGCCGCTGGAAAGCGGACGGGTGACGGTGGCCAGGGCCAACGCCCATGTCACCTATCCGGCCCGGTTCCAGCTGGTGGCCGCGATGAATCCCTGCAAATGCGGCCATCTGGGCGATCCGCGCCTGGCCTGCCGGCGCGCCCCAGGCTGCGCCGAGGAATATCAGGGCCGCCTGTCGGGGCCGTTTCTCGACCGCATCGACCTGCATGTCGAGGTTCCCGCCGTCACTCCCGCCGATCTGGCGCTGCCGCCGCCGGCCGAGGGTTCGGCGGCGGTTGCCGGCCGGGTCGCCGCCGCCGTCCAGCTCCAGCGCCGGCGCTACGGCGACAGCGGCGTCCGCTGGAATGCCGAGGTCGACGGCGACCGGTTGGCCGAGGTGGCGACACCCGATGCCGAAGGCCGGCGCCTGCTGGCCGAGGCCGCCGAACGGCTGCATCTGTCGGCGCGCGCCTATCATCGGGTTCTGCGGGTCGCCCGCAGCATCGCCGATCTGGCCGGCGAACCCGAGGTGCGGCGGCTCCATATCGCCGAAGCCCTGGCCTATCGGCGAATGGGGGTAAAATTGCAAAATTAGAAAATTGGCAGCAAGGAGAAGATCAATGGCGTGCCCCGATGGCGCTGCCGCATGAACGGGGGTTGAGGCTACGCACGTCGTATGTCGCGGACTTGCTCATCGTCATCGGCCAGGCATACCGGAGAGTCGGAGTGGCTAATTCCCTTGGTCGATCAGCATGAGGCGGTTGACTGGGACGTCAGTTCCCACGGGCTGTTGTTGGAATGCTCTCTAAGCGCCGACGTGCTGAACACCGAGATGTACTCATCGAGACATAGGCGCATCTACTGCTCCGCGGAAGCAGCCACGACAAGAACGCATGCTTGCGCGCCACCCCTCCTTCAATCAGGACGGGCGGCTTTTCATTTCCAGCAATCGGGCGAGCAAAACGGGGATGTCGTCTTGAACGAAACTCCACAACACGTCGTTGTCGATCCCCAGGTATCCGTGGATCAAGCGGTTTCGGGTGGCTACCAATTGCCGCCAAGGGATGTCGGGACAAACCTCGCGCACGGCGTCAGGAATGTGGCGCGCAGCTTCCCCAATCAATTCGAGATTGCGCAACGTCGCATCATAATTGAGGCCGCTTTCGACGAACCGGACTTGGTCTAAGCCGTCAGTGTAAGTCACCACTTTTTCAGCACAGCCGACCATGTCGTCGAGATAAAAGCGCCAGTCGCGATCGCTTCGCTCAGACATAAATGGCTTCGGCCTCAACAGCGGCCCGCAACTCGGGGCGCAGCGCCTTGTCTGTGACCAAATCAACCGGATTGCCGAGCAGATCCTCCAGAAGGAACTGGACACCGAAATAGCGCCTTGAGTTGGCGGGACCGTCGAAGGCGACCAGAATGTCTACGTCGCTGTCAACTTGGGCGGCATTGCGAGCGGTCGAGCCGAACAAAGCCAGACGGGTCACCCCATAGCGTACCGCCAGGGTTTCTTTGCTTTGCCGCAATATCTCCAGAGCGCGGGACCGTTTCATACAAGCCGCCTCAACCATCAACGCAGACATTATAGGCGGAGATTGCCGGCTATGCCAGGAAGGGAGACGACAAAGCCGGAACAAGCTTGGCCCAGGCGCATGCCTGTCCGGAAATCTTTTGGCAAATAGGGCGCAACATCCTGATGGCGGGACCGCCGGGATCGGGCAAATCCATGCTGGCGGTCCGCCTGCCGCGCCGCCGGCCGGCGACAGTGACGTCCGACGTCCGCATGTCGCCGAGGCCTATCGGCGAATGGGGGTAAAATTGCAAAATTAGAAAATTGGCAGCACGGAGCATCCGGCACGACCTGTCCGTTTCACCAGGAAGCCACGAAGTAAGAAGAAGTTATTGATCTTCTTTGAGAATTCTTCGTGTCTTGATGTCTTCGTGTGACTCTCCGGCGGTGGTCCAGCTCGGACGGTTATTGTTCAGAAGAAGGCGTAATCCGCCCGCCCGGAGAAAAACCAAAACATTGATTTGCAATGCGTTCGCCTGCGCCTATTTTGCCTTGGGGCAAGCATTGATCAGCCCCGAAGCGGGGATGGTCGCCATTGGCATTTTTACAAAATGACGCGCCGACAAAAATAATCGGGGCGCATAACTGGAACGCGCTGTATCTGTCCTCGGCGCTGTGCCTGATGCTGATGACCCTGGCGGCGGGGACCCAGCCGCTGTATCTGCGCGAAGTCCTGAACATCCCGCCGGATATCGCCGGAACCATCAACGCCAATATCATGGTCCTGGCGGAAACGCTGGAATTGCTGGTCGTCGGCTGGGTCGGCGTGCTGTCCGACCGCTTCGGCCGTGTCCGCATCCTCTATCTCGGCTTCACCCTGGCCGGGGTAGGCGCCCTGCTGGCTCCGTTCAGCGCCGCCGTCGCCGCGGCCTTCGGCGGCGGCGGCCTGGTTCTTTACTACCTGTCGCGTCTGATCATGGCTGCCGGCATCGGCGCCGTCTGGCCGCAACTGGCGACCCTGGCGGGCGACTTCACCACCGAGGACAACCGGGCCCGCCTGATGTCCAACAACGCCTTCATGATGGCCTTCGGAAAGTCCCTGGTTTACCTGATCCTGATGCGCATTCCCCTGCATGCCGGGGTGATCGTCACCATGCTGCTGGTCGCCGTCGCCGCTTTCGGCGGGGCCCTGGTGGCGCGCGGCGGCTTGACCGACGTGGCGCCGCGATCGCACCACAGCTCGATTCCCTGGCGCCGGATCGGCGATCTGCTGCGGGCAAATCCGAAGCTGCGCCTGAGCTTCGCCGCCGCCTTCCTGGCCAGAAGCGACATGGTCATCACCGCCATCTTCCTGATGCTGTGGTATGTCTATTTCTCCGACCTCGCCGATGTCACCGATGAGCAGGCGGCGGCGCGCGGCGGGCTGATGATCGGCCTGGCCGGCATCACGGTGATGCTGTCGATCCCCTTCTGGAAAGTGATCATCCATTCCCTCGGCAGAGTCCCGGCGATCATCATCGGCCTGGCCTTATCGGGCCTCGGATTCGTCCTGATGGGACTGATCGTCAATCCCTTCGACTGGTACATCCTGGCGCCGGTGGTGCTGACCGCCGCCGGTCAGGCCGGATGTTTCGTAGCACCCCAGGTGCTGACGGTGGATTTGTCCCCTCCCGACATCCTCGGTTCGGTGATGGGGGCCTTCAATGTGATCGGCGGCATCGGGATCATCTTTTTTGTGCAGGTGGGCGGCGTGCTGTTTGACGTTATCGGACCCTCCGCCCCCTTCATCTTCGTCGGCCTGGCCAATTTCCTCGTCATCGCCTACGCGGTGCTGGGGCTGGGACTGTCCCTGAAGGACGGCGCCGCCCCGGTCGGGGAAGATCAGTGGTGATCGCAGCAGCCGGCGACGTTGCACGGTCCGGGCGAAAAGGCCGGGCCGTCGCCGTCCTGCCCGGCGCCATAGACTTCGATGATCCGCTTGAAGGTTGACGGCTGGTAGATCGCCGGTTCGCTCGAGCCCTCGAAAAAGCCGCTGTCCTTGGCCTGCTGCCAGTATTGCCGCGCCTCGTCGTAATAGCGCGAGGTCAGACGGTGCAGCAGATCGGTGAATTCATGGCGATCGAGCAGGGTGGCGAGGGTCTTGACGGCGCCTTCCTCGGGCAGACCGACATCAAACAGGCCGTAGAGCCTGGTCATATTGGGGACCCCGACCAGTTCGTCCAGCCGATGCCCGCGCAGGCCCGGGACCTGCGGATCGGCGCGGCATTCCGCCCGTTGATGGACGATGTGAAAGGAGTGGGCCTGGCGATCGCCGTCCTCGCACCATTCAAACCAGCCGTCCGCCGAGGTCTCGATGACCTGGCGACAGGTGTCGCAAACAAACTGCTCAAGTGGTTTCAACATCGCCGCCCCCTCATTACGTCCCGAAGGATAACGGCTTGCGGCCACAAGGATCAACTCAACTCCGCACGGCGGCGGCGATCGCCGCCTTCAGCGTCGCCGGCAGCACCGGCTTGTGCAGCACGTTGAGACCGTGCTGCTGGGCCTCGCGGATCCGCTCGGGGGCGGTGTCGCCGGTGATGATGACGCTGGGGATCGGCCGCTGGAAGATGCGGCGGATCTGGCGGATCGCCTCGGCCCCGGTGCGCCCGGCGCGCAGACGGTAATCGGCGACGATGAGGTCCGGCGGCACCGCGCGTTCCGCCAGCACCGCCAGCGCCTCGTCCTCGCCCGACGCGCTCAGCACCTCGTAGCCCCAGTCGGTGATCCCGAAGGCCAGGCTTTTCAGCACCGAGACTTCGTCGTCGATAATCAGCACCACCGGCTTCACGCCATGCCGCCAGCCGGCGGCGGAAGCCAGAACGGTGATGTTGCGGGACTGGTTGAAGCCGACCAGCGGCATCAGCATGGCGAATTTCGATCCTTTGCCGGGGATCGAGGTGACGCTCACCGGACAGTCGAGCAGTCCCGACAGGCGGCGCACGATGGCCAGCCCCAGTCCCAGACCCTGGCTGCGGTCGCGCTCGCTGTTGCCGATCTGGGTGAATTCCTCGAAGATGTCCTCCTGACGATCGGCCGGAATGCCGATACCGGTGTCCCACACCTCGACAGACAGCCGGCCGCGGCGGCGCCGACAGCCGAGCAGGATACCGCCGCGCTCGGTGTATTTGACGGCGTTGGACAGCAGGTTCTGGATCATCCTGCCGAACAGCACGGCGTCGGTGCGAATCACCGCCGAACAGCCGACCACCCTGAGGCGCAATTTCTTTTCACCGATCTGCGGCGCCACCTCGGCGGCCAGGCGTTCCAGCACCGGACCCAGTGCCAGATTGCCTTCGTCGGGAACGATCACTCCGGCATCCAGGCGCGAGACGTCGAGCAACGCCCCCAGCAGGCCGTTCAACGCATCCAGCGAGCCTCGCATCTCGCCCAGCAGCGGCGCCCCCTGGCCATCGGACAGCCGTGATTCGAGAGCCGAGGTGAAAAACACCAGCGCCTGAACCGGCTGGCGCAGGTCATGGCTGGCGGCGGCGAGGAATTTGGATTTGGCGAGATTGGCGGATTCCGCCTCCTCCTTGGCCGCCCGGAGCGCCAGCTCGGCCTGCCGACGGTCGCTGATATCCTTGGAGACCCTTACAAAACCACGCATTTTTCCCTGGTCATCCCAGAGCGGCGTAATCACCGAATGGGCCCAAAAGCGGCTGCCGTCGCGTCTGACCCGCCAGCCTTCGCCTTCATAGCGGCCGCAGTCCCGCACGATACGCAGGCTGTCGGCGGCTTCGCCGCGCATGTCGTCGGGATAGAGGCTTTCGCTGCCGCGACCGACCGCTTCTTCCGCCGTCCACTGATACAGGCGCTGTGCCCCATCGTTCCAGCTGACGATGCGGCCCTCGGTGTCGAGCAGGGTAATGGCGTAGTCGCGGACATTGTCGACGATCAGCCGGAAGCGCTCCTCGCTCTGGCGCAGGCTTTCTTCGATCCGGCGGCGCTCGGTGATGTCGCGGACGATGCCGGCATACAGACGGCGCCCGTCGCGGCGGCTGTCGCCCACCGCCAGTTCCATTGGAAAGGTGCTGCCGTCCTTGCGCCGGCCGGTCACCTCGCGACCGATGCCGATGATCTTGGCCCGGCCGGTGGCCTTATAGGCCGCCAGATAGCCGTCATGCTCGGCACGATAGGGCTCGGGCATCAGTACCTTGATGTTCTGCCCGACCACCTCCCTTGACAGATAGCCGAAGATTTTCTCGGCCGCCTTGTTGAAGGTCTCGACGCAGCCGTTCTCGTCGATGGTGATGATGCCGTCGACGGCGGCGTCGAAAATCGCCGTCGCGCGGCCTTCCGTCCAACTGCGCTGGCGGGTGCTGTCGCGCAGCCACCAGGCCAGAATCAGGCAGGACACCACCAGAACGACGACAATCAGGGGGAAGTAGGACAGGTCGGCCACAGGCGGACATTTCTCGGGAAAGTTTTCCCTTTGAAAGTAACCATCGCCCGTTCCGGCGACGACGGAGGATCCGAGGTATGCCTGTCAGAGACCTATTTGCCGGGCGGCAGCATCGCTCCCAGCGGCCGGCCGGCGAAAATATGCACATGCAGATGCGGCACTTCCTGATGGGCATTGGCGCCGGTGTTGGCCAGCAGCCGGTAGCCGCTTTCCTCCACCCCCAATTGACGGGCGACGGTGCCGATGGCGCGGATATAGCCGGCCACCAGGTCGTCGGGAGCACCGGCGGTGAAATCGGCCATCGACTCGTAGTCGCCCTTGGGAATCACCAGCACATGCACCGGGGCCCGCGGGTGAATGTCGTGAAAGGCCAGGGCGAAGTCGTCCTCATAGACTTTGTTGCAGGGAATCTCGCCGCGCAGGATCCTGGCGAAGATGTTGTCGCGGTCATAGCTCATCCGGCCCTCCCCTTCTTTTCCTCGAGACCGCTGGTCCCCTGGCGTCGCTGCAGTTCGGCCCACACTTCCGCCGGATTGACCCCGGCATCGGCCCACAGCACCAGCAGATGGTACAACAGGTCGGCGCTTTCCCCGACCACCCTGTCGGACCCCTCGGCCAGCGCGGCGACCACCGTTTCCACCGCCTCTTCGCCGAGTTTCTGCACGATCTTGCGCCGCCCCTGGGCAAACAGCCGGGCGGTGTAAGAGGTGTCGGCATCGGCCCCCTTGCGGGCGGCGATGGTGGCGAACAGCCGGTCGAGGAGTAGGGCGTCAGCCGGGGCGTCAGCCGGGGCGTCGGTATAGCTCATCGGGTCACCTCGTCGAGACGCACGGGAATCCCCGCCGCCCGCATATGGGCCTTGGCTTCGGCGATGGAATATTGGCCGAAATGGAAGATCGACGCCGCCAATACGGCGGTGGCATGGCCGTCGCGGATGCCGGCCACCAGATGGTCCAGCGTGCCGACGCCGCCCGAGGCGATCACCGGAATGCGCACCGCGTCGGCGATGGCCCGGGTCAGCGGGATGTCGAAGCCCTGGCGGGTGCCGTCGCGGTCCATCGAGGTCAGCAGGACCTCGCCCGCCCCCAGCCCGGCCATGCGCCGCGCCCAGTCGACGGCGTCGAGGCCGGTGGGGTTGCGCCCGCCATGGGTGAAGATCTCGAAACGGCCGGGCGCCACCTGCTTGGCGTCGATGGCGACGACGATGCATTGGCTGCCGAATTTGCGCGCCGCCTCGCCGACGAAGTCCGGCCGGTGCACCGCCGCCGTGTTGATCGACACCTTGTCGGCGCCGGCCGCCAGCAGGCGCCGGATATCCTCGATGCTGCGCACTCCGCCGCCGACGGTCAGCGGCATGAAGCATTGCTCGGCGGTCCGCGCCACCACGTCGAGAATGGTGTCGCGGTTGTCCGAGGAGGCGGTGATGTCGAGAAAGGTCAGCTCGTCGGCGCCGGCCAGGTCGTAAAGCCGCGCCTGCTCGACCGGATCGCCGGCGTCCACCAGGTCGACGAAGTTGACCCCCTTGACGACGCGCCCGTCCTTGACGTCGAGACAGGGGATGATGCGCATCTTCAACATCGGCTCAGCCTTCCAGAACCGCCAGCGCCGACGCCAGATCGATGCGCCCGTCATACAAAGCGCGGCCGCTGATGACGCCTTCGATGCCGGAGGACGCGCGGGCCTTGAGCGCCCGCAGGTCATCCAGCGACGACACACCGCCCGAGGCGATCACCGGCGTAGTGAGGCGTTCGGCCAGTTGCGCCGTCGCCTCGACATTGGGACCGGCCAGCACGCCGTCGCGGTCGATATCGGTATAGATGATCGCCGCGGCGCCGGCGTCTTCGAATTTCAGCGCCAGCTCGAGCGCCGTCACCTCCGAGGTTTCGGCCCAGCCTTCCACCGCCACCTTGCCGCCGCGGGCATCGATGCCCACCGCCACCCGGCCCGGAAAGCGGGCGCAGGCGGTCTTCACCAGGGCCGGATCGCGAAGCGCGACGGTGCCCAGGATGACCCGCGAGACGCCCTGGCCCAGCCAGCTCTCGACGGTGGCGAGATCGCGGATGCCGCCGCCCAGCTGCAGGGGAACCCCGACGGCGGCGACGATCCCCGCCACCGCCTTGGCATTGACCGGCCGGCCGGCGAAGGCGCCGTCGAGATCAACCACATGGATCCAGCGGCAACCGGCGGCGGCGAAGGCCTTCGCCTGCGCCGCCGGATCGGTGTTGAACACCGTGGCGGCGGCCATGTCGCCCCTGACCAGACGGACGCAGGCACCGTCCTTGAGATCGATGGCGGGATACAGGATCATGGGCGCCAGCCGAGAAAATTGGTGATAACCGCCAGCCCGGTGGCCTGGCTTTTTTCCGGATGGAACTGGGTGCCGGCGATATTGTTGCGGCCCACCATGGCGGTGACCGCCCCGCCGTAGTCCACCGTCGCCAGCCGATGGCGGGGATCGGTGACGGCGAAGGCAAAGCTGTGGACGAAATAGGCATGCGCTCCCGGCGCCACCCCTTCCAGCAGGGGATGGCGGCCGGGCTCGAACTGCAATTCGTTCCAGCCCATATGGGGAACCTTCAGCGCCGGGTCGGCCGGCGCCAGCGGCAAGACCTCGCCACCGATCCATCCCAACCCGCGGTGATCACCGTGTTCGCGACCCCATTCGGCCAGCAGCTGCATGCCGACGCAGATGCCGAGAAACGGCTTGCCCCTTTCCAGCACCTGTTCGGCCAGAGCCTCGCTCATTCCCGGCAGGGCGGCCAGGCCGGCCAGGCAGTCGGCGAAGGCGCCGACCCCGGGCAACACGATATGGGTCGCGCGGCGCACGGCACCGGGATCGGCGCTGACCTCGACGGCGCCGCCGAGCCCGGATTCCGCTGCCGCCCGTTCGAAGGCCTTGGCCGCCGAGCGCAGATTGCCCGACCCGTAATCGATGATGACGGTGGTCACAATGTTCCGCCGAGCGTGCCCTTGGTTGACGGCACGGCGTCGGCCCGCCGGGGATCGATGGTCATCGCCTGGCGCAGCGCGCGGGCCAGCCCCTTGAAACAGGATTCGACGATGTGATGGTTGTTTTCGCCATACAGCGTTTCGACATGCAAGGTGACGCCGGCGGCCTGGGCAAAGGCATGGAACCATTCCTTGAACAGTTCGGTATCCATGTCGCCCAGCTTGTCGCGGTCGAACGCCACCTTCCACACCAGATAGGGACGGTTGGACAGGTCCAGCGCCACGCGGGTCAGCGTCTCGTCCATCGGGATCAGGGCTTCGCCGTAGCGGGTGATGCCGGCGCGGTTGCCCAGCGCCTGACCGACCGCCTGGCCGATGGCGATGGCACTGTCCTCGGTGGTGTGATGGGCGTCGATGTGAAGATCGCCCTCGCACTGCAGCTCAAGATCCATCAGACTGTGGCGTGACAGCTGTTCCAGCATATGATCCAGAAAGCCGATGCCGGTGTCGACCCGGTAGACGCCGCTACCATCAAGGTCGACGACGACTTTAAGGCGGGTTTCCGTGGTATTGCGCTCGATGGTGGCTTGGCGCATGGCGCTTTCCTCCTGTCGGTCTGTAACTAGCAGGAACCGCCCGATTCCGCCAGACCAAGAATGCGCCGCGAGAATGCGCCGCTGTGACCGCCTTCACATACGCCGCCGGCCCGCCATGGCATGCTGCCGGCACCAGACAAGTTACCCGAGGTTTTAAAATGTTCGCCAAAACCGGCAAGACCCCGTCTCCACCCACCATCATCGCTCGCGGCTGCAAGATCCTCGGTGACATCCACCATCTTGGTGAGCTGCATCTGGAGGGCGAGGTGGTCGGCAGCCTGCATTGCGACCGCCTGGTGATCTGCGACGGCGCCTCCGTCTGCGGCGACATCGACGGCAAGGCGGTGACCATCGCCGGCAAGGTCAACGGCCAGGTCAACGCCGACAGCGTCGACATCGGCGCCACCGCACAGATCGACGGCGACATCCGCTGCAACCAGATCGCCATCGCCCGCGGCGCCCGCGTCGAGGGCAAAATCCACCGCCGTCAGACGTCGACGGCCGTCGTCGAGACGATGCCCAGCCTTTTGTCCCTGGCCATCTCCACATAGAGCCGTTCAAGGGTCGGTTTTCTCCGTCGCCAAGGAACCGGAGGCCGGTCTATCATGCCGGCCTCCTTTCTTATTTCGAGGCCTCATGACGACCGGCGAACTATGGCATGGCACCACCATCCTGGCGGTGCGCAAAAACTCCAAGGTGGTGATCGCCGGCGACGGCCAGGTGACCCTCGGCAGCACCGTCATCAAATCCAACGCCCGTAAGGTGCGCCGCCTCGGCGACGGCTCGGTGATCGGCGGGTTCGCCGGGGCCACCGCCGACGCCTTCACCTTGTTCGAACGGCTGGAGGCCAAGCTGGAAAAGCATCCAGGCCAGTTGACCCGGGCCTGCGTCGAACTGGCCAAGGACTGGCGCACCGACCGCTATCTGCGGCGCCTGGAAGCGATGATGGCGGTGGCCGACAGCACCGTCTCCCTGGTGCTGACCGGCACCGGTGACGTGCTGGAGCCGGAGGACGGCATCATCGGCATCGGCTCCGGCGGCAATTTCGCCCTCGCCGCGGCCCGCGCCCTGATCGATATCGACGGCCTGGAGGCCGAGGCGATCGCCCGCAAGGCGATGGCCATCGCCGCCGGCATCTGCGTCTACACCAACCACAATCTTGTCGTGGAAAGCCTATGATCGCTTCTTTTTCCCCCCGTGAGATCGTTTCCGAGCTTGACCGCTTCATCGTCGGCCAGGACGACGCCAAGCGCGCCGTCGCCATCGCGCTTCGCAACCGCTGGCGCCGCCAGCAGCTGCCGGAGGCCCTGCGCGAAGAGGTGCTGCCGAAGAACATCCTGATGATCGGCCCCACCGGCGTCGGCAAGACGGAGATCGCGCGGCGCCTCGCCCGCCTGGCGCAGGCACCGTTCCTCAAGGTCGAGGCGACCAAGTTCACCGAGGTCGGCTATGTCGGCCGCGATGTCGAACAGATCGTCCGCGACCTGGTGGAAACCGCCATCGTCATGACCCGCGAGCGGCTGCGCAAGCAGGTCACGGCGCGGGCCGAACTGGCCGCCGAGGAGCGCGTTCTGGACGCCCTGGTGGGCGAGAACGCCAGTGTCGAAACCCGGCAGAAATTCCGCAAGATGCTGCGCGAGGGCAGTCTGAACGACCGCGAGATCGAGCTGCAGGTCGCCGACAGCGCCGGGTCCGGCATGCCCACCTTCGAGATCCCCGGCATGCCCGGCGCCCAGATGGGGATGGTCAATCTCGGCGACATCTTCGGCAAGGCCTTCGGCAGCCGCACCAAGCCGCGCAAGATGCTGGTCAAGGATTCCTACGAGGTGCTGGTCGCCGAAGAGAGCGACAAGCTGCTGGACCAGGATTCAGTGATCAAGGAGGCGCTGGCCGCGGTGGAGAACAACGGCATCGTGTTTCTTGACGAGATCGACAAGATCTGCGCCCGCTCGGGCGAATGGAAGGGCGGCGACGTCAGCCGCGAGGGCGTGCAGCGCGACCTGCTGCCGCTGATCGAGGGAACCACCGTCAACACCAAGCACGGGCCGGTGAAGACCGACCATATCCTGTTCATCGCCTCGGGCGCCTTCCACCTCGCCAAGCCGTCCGACCTGCTGCCTGAGCTGCAGGGCCGGCTGCCGATCCGGGTCGAGCTGAAGGCGCTGACCCGCGACGACCTGGTGCGCATCCTGACCGAGCCGGAAGCCAGCCTGATCAAGCAGTACAAGGCTTTGCTGGCAACCGAGGAGGTAACCCTGGACTTCGCCCCCGAGGCCATCGACGCCATCGCCGACCTGGCCGCCGCCATCAATCTGGGGGTCGAGAATATCGGCGCCCGGCGGTTGCATACGGTGCTCGAGCGCCTGCTGGAGGAGATCAGTTTCACCGCCACCGACCGCGCCGGCAGCGCCATCACCATCGATGCCGCCCTGGTCCAGGAAAAGGTCGGCGAGCTGGCGAAGAACGCCGATCTGTCGAAGTTCATTTTGTGATCCGGCTCGCCTGTCTGCTGGCGATCCTTTGCGGAACGGCGGCGGCGGCGGCCGAGCCCCCGGAAAATCTGTTTCTCGCCAATCTGACCTCGCCGGAGCTGCGCCGGGCCATCGACGGCGGCAAGCGGACGGTGATCCTGCCGACCGGCGGCATCGAGCAGAACGGT
>DUZF01000059.1 GCA_013349665.1 Rhodospirillaceae bacterium
GTACAATGCCGATCAACCCCGCGACAGTGACGGCAAATGGACCAGCAGCATCGTCGGAGCCGCTGTGGCCGCCGCAACCCCTGCCGTTCTCGGACGCTATGGCGGGCGGAAAGCCGGTGCCTGGATCGGTCGCCACGTTGGCGGCTTCAACGGCACAATGGCCGCCGCCGAGCGTATGGCCCGCCACCCTGCCGGGCTTGGCCGCCGTTTGGCTTCCGGCCTGAAGACCGGCTTCAAGGCGGGAGGCGTAGCCGGTGCCGCCCGAGGCGCTGGCAGCAAGGTCGCCGAAGCTGTTGGCCGTCGCATGGCCGCCGGGCTGACGGTGGGGCGTGCCGCTGGCGCTGCCCTCGGTGCAGTGACCGGCGGCAGGCTGGGCTTGATTTTGGGCATTGCTGACGGCGCTTTGCAGCTTCGGGATTACCTGCGGGAACATTCCGGCGATGCCCCCCAACCCAAGGTCAATGTCACCATTAACAAAAATCTGCCCGCCAACCTGACCCAGGGCTTGGTTTATGGCTGGGCCAGCGTCGCCACTCGTGACGGCAAACCCGTCATCGACCACCAGGGCGACATGATCGAACCGCAGGAGCTGGTCAAGGCTGCTCACGATTACATGACCAACAGCCGTGCTGGCGGGATCATGCATACCCGGAAGGACGGCGAACCGGTGCAGATTGGCACCGTGGTTGAAAGCATAGTTTTGACGAAGGACGTACAGAAGGCCCTCGGCATTGACCTGCCGGTGACCGGCTGGCTGATCGGAATGAAAATTTTTGACACCAAGGTCCGCCAGATGGTCGCTGACGGCGTATTGAAGTCTTTCAGCATTGGCGGCCAGGGCCGCCGCGAAGAGATTACGGCGGGGTAGCGCACCACTCTATCCCGCTGTAGCGCCGCCGGGTGTCGTGTCCTCCAGACAGACCCGGTGGGTGCGGCCAGCCGGTGGGCAGCGTGTAGGCTGGCCGCCCATCGGCTGGCTTTATTTCCTGACCCTACTTGGTCTTAATAACGCAAATGACGAGCCCATTTGGTGCTGTAAAAATCGTCTTCGCAAAATCACAGATGGTCCCAATCACGCCTGTCGTATTGCCTGGAATACCGACTGTATCTCCCGGCTTGCAGGCTTTCATTACATCTGCAATATCACCTTTGAACCCGGCGGAGTTACCAATCATCAACTTCCCGGTCCCCTCTGCACACCATTCCGCTCTAGCGGAACTTGTTGCGAGAGCGACGGCAAAGCCTATAGCTACAGCAGTTCTACACATTTAATTTCCCCTACCGCATTTTTGGTTATCAGGAAACCTTTGTGCCTTCCGGCGTCGGGCCGCTAGACCACCAAGCCCGACCAGGGCCGCGCCGAACATCGGCAAGGCGGCGGGGAGAGGGACGGGGGACACTTGGGTCCAGGTCCCAGGGTTGTCTGTATTACCCGAATAGGCACCGTTCGGATATTGGAGCGACCCGCTATTTATCGCACCGCCATCAGTTATGCCAACTCCCACCTGATTTTGCGTCACCGCACGCACACTTCCATTGTTCGCGTAAAGCGTCCATTGGGTTATCTGCCCATTCTGGAAATATATCTGCGCCGCATAGCCTGAGTTACCATATATGCCAGCCTGCCCATCGACATTCGAGAATATGTCATTGGTACCATTGTCCTGAATGCTGAAAGACAAAAGAAGGTTTGGGTTGTCTACTCTTGTCACAGCGCCAGTGAAATTGGCTGGCAATGCATCCGAGAAAACGAGTTGCGCCGAAATATTGGTGCCGTATTGGATGCCACCCGATGACGCCTGAAAAATAGGATTTCCGACATAATCGTAGATCACTGAGGCTTGAGCGGCTGTGGTCAGACCCAGCAGCACGACAACGGCGGCAGTAAGACGGCGCATGGAATCCCTCTATTCCAATAAGGTCATTCCTGAATCCGTAGCACCGCGCACACGGATGAACATCCCTCAAATGAGTTACACAAGAAAAAATTCTACTTTTTGGTTTTCGCGGGAACTGCGATTGCGCGGCCTTCCGGGCGGGTTGCGGGCAGGCTGGCCACCCGCCTGGAGAGCACTTATTTACTACCTGTAGTCCTCTGCCATTTTGACATATCACACTCAGGCGCATTTCGTGTTCCCTTGATAATTTCAGTAGAACACTTCAGAGACTACAATGCATATTCATTATCTAATACTGGATCTGTTGGCATATTACACTTTTCCTGAATCATAAGCTGTAGATTCATTTGCTTTATAAGCAACTGATTACCTATTCAAATTTCGGCTAGAGTGGCGCGAGGAACACTGTTGTCTCCAACAGCCTGAGCATAATTCAGGCTCGCCATTTTTGACGCGCCCTCATAAGCCCGCATAAAACCATCACAACGGTCCGCAGCACTCGTCGGCGAAGTAATAGCTACGATCAATCCAATGGATGCCAGGATCGCCCACATTACCCCCTCCTTTTTTATTAGATTGAATACGAGCAGTTGAACAAACAACCTTCAAGATGCAACATTGCTGACCTTCCAATTGGAGGCAATCGTGCGCCCTGTCATCATGCTGCTTGCCACCCTCACTCTCACCGCCTGCGCCAACAACGCCGCAGAAAATCAGTCCATTTACGCCAAAAATATTGAGGCGGGAAATAAGACACACGAAGCCAACTGCGCGAAAGGCCCGGCTCCAGGCATGGAGTATTCCTGGAGCCAAGCTTGCGGCAAAGCGCCGACAGAACCGCCGACGGCTCAGACTGAGGAACCCAAACCAACCGCTTCAGCAGTAGATGAAAGAGACTGGTGCACCCGACACGCGCCCGCCTGTGCACCACTGATCCCCCTTCTGATACCTCTAGTTATCGTCGGGGAGGCTCTCGATTACACCCAGAAAAACGGTGCAGCGATCTTCCTAGACAATCTCGCCAATACCAATACCTACAGCGACCGCATAAAGACGCCGAACGGGACCTATAACGTGAACACAACCTGCGTCTATTCCAACTGCGACACAACCATCAAGAGGAGGTAGCAATTCTCTCGCCAAGTTAATTTTTTTAATGCTCGAAGTCTGGCACCCCTTTGAGGAACATTTCTATGAGACATCCATTCCTAGTTTTTTTCTTATTGGTCTTGATGTTGGGTACGTCCGGTTGCGCGTCTGTTTCCGTCGCTCCAGTCCTGCCGAAGGTTGGTAAGAGCGTCGAATTTGGCGTCAAACACACTGTGGATGTTGGCGAGTCGGTCTTTTCAGAATTCGACTATGCCTCAGCGCCTGGGGCGGTCCTTCGGGATAACTGCGACCAGTGGGGCGCAATGCAGCACTTTAAAGTGCCAGCGGGAGCATCATTGTTAAACTCGACGGTCTCCGGCAAACCTGCCTTCTGCACACCTGGACCGGCGGTTTTCGCTGCGGCTGGCAACCCAATTGGACATGCTTGTTTCTTCGATGAAACCGGCAGTGGCGTATTTGCGAGTGTCACGTCCCCAGAATCCGCACTTGGGATAGTTAGCGACATTACGCCGCTAAGATACTCCAAAACAGAGATCATTGCAGGACAAGGATTCAAATACGATTTGCTCTACGATGGAATAAACAACAACACAATACACTTATCATATCGAGAATATCAGAATAATTTTGTGCGCCCTGCATTTCAGCAAGACATACAATACACCATAAATACAACGGGAGATACAGAGGTATCCTTTAAAGGTGCGCGTATATTAGTTCACAATGCCA
This sequence comes from Rhodospirillaceae bacterium, assembly GCA_013349665.1. Classification (GTDB taxonomy): domain Bacteria; phylum Pseudomonadota; class Alphaproteobacteria; order Rhodospirillales; family Magnetospirillaceae; genus DUZF01. The sequence goes on from DUZF01000059.1 coordinate 3,738, forward strand.
ACAACAACAACATTACATACACTGTTTTTTCTGGAGTTAGGCGGTAACCCGGCCAAATTGGTAAGCAAAAATAAACAACGAACGGTTTCCTAAATTGGGATTGCCGCACAAGTTTTCCCGGACGATTGATAATATGAGAAATTCGGCATCTGTGTGTTCGTGCTGCGGGTTCGCCCATCCCTATATTGGCTTCATTTATCGCTGGACGAACACCGATAATGGGAAGTGGTACATTGGCAGCCATGCGGGGTGCGCGGAAGACGGTTACATTGGTAGCGGTATCGCGTTCAGGCGAGCATTGCGTGCCCATGGCTTAGACAAATTCGAAAGAGATATTCTCTTTTTCTGCATCACATCGCAGCGAGATTTACTGGATTTCGAAGAAGAAATTCTAATTCAAATAGATGCAAGGAATGACCGCCAGTCATATAATCTCAAAAACAAAGGGATTGGACAAGACCCTGAATTTGCCAGAGCCTTCTTTACTGGGAGAGCGCAAACAGAGGAGCAAAAGACAAAACGCAAGCAAACAGTTGAAACGCTCGGTTTATTTAAAGGCAATCTTAATGGTCGGTCTCAAGCAGTTGTTTGTTTAAACACAGGTCAAGTTTTCGATTATGCAAGACTTGCCGCCTCTGCTATTGGGGGCACCGAACCCGGAATAAGTGAGGCATGTAAAAAAGGGTATTTACATCGCGGATCTGAATGGATGTTTGCCGCTGAATGGGAGGCCGCCGGAAACCCGGATCACCATCCCCAGTATGAAGCCCGTGCCCGCAGTAAATGGCGAATTGTCAGACTCTCTGACGGTGAAATCTTCGATTCTGCAGCCCACGCTGGCCGCACCCTGAACTGCACCGCCATGACTATCTCGGTTGCGGTCGATTGCCCTACTAAATCAGCGGGCGGCCATTACTGGATGTCCGAGGCGCGTTGGCGGGAAGAAGGAGAACCGCTGCGTATTTTTAAGCCGTTTGACCGCTCAAGAGGCAAAGTTGTCGATGTAACTACCGGAACAATTTATCCCTCGGCGGGCGCATGTGCGCGAGCCAACGCCATAACCAGCGAAGGCGTCATGGCAACATTGAAGGGAAAAACAAAAACCGGACGCTTTATGTTTGTTGAGGATTGGGAGGTTGCGGGGCGGCCTGTTCATCCAATTGAGAAAAAGCGCCAAAAGCGTTCTGTCAAAAATGTTGAGACCGGTCAGACGTTTCACTCACTTACCGAGGCAGCGAAATTCGCTGGCGGTACTCCGTCAGGATTGCAACTGGCCATTGAGAACGTACGCCCATACAAAGGCATGAGGTACGAATATACTGATTGCGGCCACGGGCAGGCGCAACCCCTGCCGTCAATATCGGCTGAACATGGCTGAACGCTTGGGATTAGGCCGGGGTTCCAAATTTGTCGCCTGGAACCCCAGATGGTACCCGAAGCCAAAAAATCGAAAGGCTTACCGATCTAAATGACCAGTAAGCCTTTGATTTCATTGGTGGGCGCGCACGGACTCGAACCGTGGACCCGCTGATTAAGAGTCAGCTGCTCTACCAACTGAGCTACGCGCCCGCAGGGCGGCCGGCCATCAGGCCGCGGGAGGCCGGTTTTGTAGCAAACGGGGGCTTGCTTGTCGAACGCTTTTTGACCGCCCGGTCATACGTCGTCGGTGGCGCCGCGTCGGCCGATGTGAATATCGCGGTGAATATGGACGCTGAGGATCAGTCCAAAGCCGAATAAAAGCGTCAGCATGGCGGTGCCGCCATAGGAAATGAGAGGCAACGGCACCCCCACCACCGGCACCAGGCCCATCACCATGGCGATGTTGATGAACACGTAGAGGAAGAAGGTGGTGGTCAGGCCAAGGCCGACCAGACGGCCGAACTGGTTGCGGGAGCGCAGGCTCATGGCATAGCCGTAGACCAGGATCAGCACGTAAAGCCCGAGCAGGAAGACGCCGCCCACCATGCCCCATTCCTCCGCCAGCATGGTGAAGATGAAATCGGTCTGTTTTTCCGGCAGGAAATTCAGATGACTTTGCGTCCCCAGCATGAACCCCTTGCCGAACATGCCGCCCGACCCCAGGGCGATCTTCGATTGCAGGATGTGGTACCCCGCCCCCAGCGGATCATTCTCCGGATTGAGAAAAGTGATGATGCGCTGGCGCTGATATTCGCGCATGAACTGCCAGGCCACCGGCACCGCCGCCGCGCCCGAGATGAGGATCACCGCGAATTTCCACAGCCGCACGCCGGCCAGGAAGAACATGGCGCCGCTGCCCAGCGTCAGCATCATGGCGGTGCCGAGATCCGGCTGTTTGAGCACGAAGCCGACCGGGGCGAACACCATCACCAGCGGCGGCAGCAGGAACAGCGGCCGTCCGACATCCTGATAGCTGGCACCATGGAAATATCGGGCCAGCGCCAGCACCAGGGTGATTTTCATGATCTCGGAAGGCTGCAGCTGGATAAACCCGAGATCGATCCAGCGCTGCGCCCCCATGCCCACGGACCCGCGGATCTCCACCGCCGCCAACAGCACCAGGGCGACCACGTAAAGCGCATAGGCCCAGCGCATCCACATCCGGATGTCGACCATGGCCACCGCCAGCATGACCGTCAGCCCGACCAGAAAGCGCATCATCTGGCGCACCGCCCAGGGCTCGAGATTGCCGTTGGCGGCCGAATAAAGGGTCAGGAAGCCCACCGTGCAGACCGTCGCCACCAGCAGCACGAAGGACCAACTGACATGCCACAGCTTTTCCCGCAGGCTCATTTCCGAGCGGCTGAAGCGGAAATGCATGGACGACATCATCAGCCGTGGTCTCCATGGTCATGGGGTTCATGGTCGTGGCCGTCATGGCCCTGAGGATGCAGGACCGGAATGCCGTCCTCGGGCAAGCGGGCGGTCCGCACAGGATAGCGCTTCTGCACCTCGATCAGGATGTCGCGGGCCATCGGCGCCGCCACCGCCGAGCCGCCGCCGCCATGTTCCACCGTCACGCAGCAGGCATAGCGCGGTTCGGACTCCGGCGCGTAGGCGATGAACAGCGCGTGGTCGCGTTCCTTCCACGGCAGTTCCTCGTTCTTTTTCACCCCGCCCTCGCGTTCCCGAACGGTAATCCGCCGCACCTGGGCCGAACCCGACTTGCCGGACATGGCCAGGCTTTCATCCTTGATGCGGGCGCCAAAAGCGGTGCCGCCCGGTTCATTGCAGACGGCGAACATGCCCTTGCGGACCAGCGACAGCGACTGGCGGGAGACGCCCAGGCTCGGCCATTCGGGCGACGGCCGCGGAACCGACCGCACGCCGTCGACGATATCGCGGGCCAGATGGGGAGCGACGGCGAAGCCGCCATTGGCCACCCGCGCGCACATCACCGCCAGTTGCAGCGGCGTCGCCAGGACATAGCCCTGCCCGATGGCATTGATCAGCGTCTCGCCGGGATGCCAGGGCTGGTTCAGCATCGCCCGCTTCCAATCCTTGTTGGGAATGGTGCCCGGGCGTTCGCCGGGCAGGTCGAGCCCCATCGGCGCCCCCAGGCCGAAGCGCTTGGCCATTTCGGCGATGCGCTCGAAACCGGTGCGCCTGGCCACCTCATAGAAATAGACGTCGCAGGAATGCTTGATGCCGGCGATCAGATCGACCGAGCCATGGCCGCCCTTCTTCCAGCAATGGAAACTGATATTGCCGAGGTTCATCTGCCCCGGACAGAACACCCGCTGTTCCGGCGTAATCGAACCGCTTTCCAGCGCCGCCAGGGCGGTCATCACCTTGAAGGTCGATCCCGGCGGATACTGGCCGGCGATGGTCTTGTTGGTCAAGGGCGCGCGCGGATTGGCGATCAGGTCCTTCCATTCGTCGGGGCTCAGGCCGCGATTGAAGGCATTGGGATCGAAGGACGGCGTCGAGGCCATCACCAGCAGGTCGCCGGTATGGACATCGATGACCACCGCCGCCGCGCTTTCCGTCCCCAGGCGCTGGGCGGCGAACTGCTGCAGTTCGAGGTCGATGGTGAGATTGAGATCCAGACCGGGCTCGCCCTCGTCGCGTTTCAGCTCGCGGATGGTGCGCCCGACGGCGTTGACTTCCACCTGGCTGGTGCCTCCCTTGCCGCGCAGCGCCAGATCATAGACCCGCTCGACCCCCGCCTTGCCGATGCGGAAGCCGGGAAGCTCCAGCAGCGGGTCGGAGGAACTCTGCAGGTCGGGCTCCGACACCGCCGAGACATAGCCCAGCAGATGGGCCCCCAGCCCTTCCAGGGGGTAGTTGCGGCTCTGCCCGACATCGATCATCACGCCGGGCAGGTCCGGGGTGTTGATTTCGATCCTCGACACGTCCTGCCAGGACAGGTTCTCGCGCACCGTCACCGGAACGAAGCTGCGGTGACGCTTGGCCTCGCGGGCGATACGGGCGCGGTCATGATCGTTGATGGGAATGATGTTGGACAGCGAATCGAGGGTGTCGTCCAGGTCCTCGGTCTGCTCGGAGACGATGAGCACCCGGTAATTCTGCTGATTGACCGCCATGGGGACACCGTTGCGGTCGAGGATGCGGCCGCGGGGCGGCGGCAGCAGGCGCAGATTGATGCGGTTCTCTTCCGCCAGAACCGCATATTTGCTCGATTCCAGGACCTGCAGATAATACATGCGGCCGACCAGCGCCGACAGCAGGGCCAGCTTGCCGCCCCCCAGCAGGATGGCGCGCCGGCCGATGATCTTGCTGCGGTCGTTATCGTGGTTCACCGCTCACGCCCGTTTCAGCAGAGCCAGCTGGGCACGCGCGAACAGCCAGCTGACCAGCGGATAAAAGGACAGCGTCATCAGAAGTTCAAACAGCACCGAGCGAAACTCCAGGGCCTGTCCGAAGACCAGCGACACCAACCCCCATTGCAGCACCATGCAGGCGGTGCCCATCAGGATGAACCCCCACCACGCAACCAGAAACGACCGGCCGCTGAAAATGCGCCGTTGCGACGAGGTCATGCCGAGCAGCAGCAGATACACCAGCGGCGACACCCCCAGCGGCGTCCCGGCGATGATGTCGGTCAGCAGCCCCAGGCCGAAGGCTACCGGGGGCGGCAGCAGCTCGGGACGGTAGACCGCCCAGTAATAGACGCTGATCAGCGGCAGCAGCGGCGCCACCGGGGCGAAACCGGGTAAACGGGTGGGCATGACATTGACCAGGATCAGCAGCAGGGTCGAACCGGCCGGCAGGATCTGACGGACCCAAAGATCCATCCGCTTCCACAGGGAACCTTTCACCGTTCGCGGCCCTCGGCGGCGGCGGCATCGGAGGGCAGGACACCGGCCAGGCCATAATCGACGACGGTGACATATTCCAGCTGGTGGCGGTTGACGAAGGGCTCCACGCGGACGATGCCGTCCTGGACCGAGGCGACGACGCCGATCGGCACGCCCGGCGGAAAGGCGCCGCCATGGCCCGAGGTCACCACCCGGTCGCCGGGGGTGGCATTGGTGTTGGGCGACAGATAGTTGAGGCGCGGCCGGTCCGAGTTGTCGCCGGTCAGGATGGCCTTGGCCCGCGACGATTCGATCAGCACCGGGATATGGCTGTTGATGTCGGTGACCAGCAGGACACGGGCAACGCGGGCACCGACCTCGGCGATGCGGCCGACCAGCACCTCGCCGGCGATGACCGCCTGACCCTTGCGCAGTCCCTCACGGGTGCCGGTATTGACCAGCATCGAATGGACAAAGGCGCCGCCGGTGTCGCCGATGACCCGGGTGGTGATGAAAGACGGATCAGGATCGGGAATGAAATTGAGCTGGCTGCGCAGCGAGCGGTTCTCGTTGTCCAACTGGCGGGCCACCGTCTGCCAATGCAGAAGCTTGATGTTCTCCTCGCGCAGGCGGACATTTTCCGCCCGCAAAGCCGCCAGATCGTGCACCGCCGAGACCATGTCGGCAATGGTGCCGGCCGGACGCGACATGACGTCGAGAATGGGAGCCAGGGCGTCCTCGACCACCAGGCGGATCCGTTCGACGAGGACGGTATCGGCCTTGCCGAGAAGCATCAGGGCAAAAGATGCCATAACCAGGGACAGGAATGCGAAGCGTTGGGCAAGCAGCTTCAGCGTCGCCAGGCGTCCCAGCGCTCCTGAATGCTGCTTCACGACCTACCTCCCTGTAGGAAACAACACGGAGATTAATACATACTACTTAATACATTCTTCAATTTCGGCATTTCCTCCAGGGCCCGGCCGGTCCCCAGGGCAACGCAGGACAGCGGATCATCGGCGATCGATACCGGCAATCCCGTGGCATGGCGCAGGACGAAATCGAGATTGGACAGCAAGGCGCCGCCACCGGTCAGCACGATCCCCTTGTCAACGATATCGGCGGCCAGTTCCGGCGCCGTGTGTTCAAGGGCCACCTTGACCGCCTCGATGATGGCACCGACCGGCTCGGCCAGGCTTTCGGCGATCTGCCGCTCGGAGATGATCAACTCCTTCGGTACGCCGTTCATCAGGTCGCGCCCCTTGATCTCCATGGTGCGGCCTTCGCCGTCCTCGGGCGGGCAGGCGGAGCCGATCTCCTTCTTGATCCGCTCGGCCGAGCCTTCGCCCACCAGCAGGTTATGGTTGCGCCGGATATAGGCGATGATCGCCTCGTCCATCTTGTCGCCGCCGACACGCACGCTGCGCGAATAGACGATGCCGCCCAGCGACAGCACCGCCACTTCGGTTGTGCCGCCGCCGATATCCACCACCATCGATCCGGTCGGCTCGGTCACCGGCAGGCCGGCACCGATCGCCGCCGCCATCGGTTCCTCGATCAGGAAGACCCGACGCGCGCCGGCGCTTTCCGCCGATTCCTGGATGGCCCGGCGCTCCACCGCGGTGGAACCGGAGGGCACGCAGACGATGACCAGGGGACTGGCGAAGCTGCGGCGGTTGTGCACCTTACGGATGAAATGCTTGATCATTTCTTCGGCGACTTCAAAGTCGGCGATGACACCGTCGCGCAGCGGACGGATGGCCTGGATATAGCCTGGCGTGCGGCCGAGCATCATCTTGGCTTCGTCACCGACGGCAAGGACCTTCTTTTTGCCCTTCTCCTCAGCGATCGCCACCACCGAAGGCTCATTGAGAACGATGCCGCGGCCTTTGACGTAAACGAGGGTGTTGGCGGTGCCCAGGTCGATTGCCATATCCGCCGACATCCATCCCGTAACTCTCGATAACATTCTGCCTCACAAAAAAAACGGTCCGAAATTCAACAATGATGCCTGAGACGCGGCTCGGGCGGGCGGGGATCCAGTCGGCCGGTACGGGCGGACGCCCACCCCCCCTGGCGACAATGGCGCGCCTTTATATCAGGCTGCCATAGCTTTCGGAGCGGTTTTTTCCCCGGTCACCAACAATTTGTTCGAAGCCATAGCGCCGACCGCGACCTACACCCGTCAATCTGATATTGCGGGCCGAGCGGTCTCGCCAAGGCCTATCTAAAGCGATGATAAGGTCGCCATCCATGCACTGGTTCACACAACGGAAATCCCAGCTGCTGACCTTACGATCCAAGGATTAAGGCCCCCTGAATATCCTCAATATTACCGCCGGCAAACCGGCGACATCGGCCACAGCTTTTCTATAGCGCGATTCCAACAGCGCAATAGGAAGCATCCATAATCAATTGTCAATACCATATCCTGGCGGCAGGGGGGACCTGCTCTTAGGAAATAGGCGGCCCGCCCTCGGAAAGGCCGGGCCGCGGCACAAATCAGTTGCGGTTCTTGTCCACCAGCTTGTTCTTGGCGATCCAAGGCATCATGGCGCGGAGTTTTTCACCCACCGCCTCGATGGGATGCTCGGCCTGGATGCGCCGTGTCGCCTTGAACGACGGCTGGCCGGCCTTGCATTCCAGCATCCAGTCGCGGACGAAGCGGCCGGACTGGATGTCGGCCAGGATGCGCCGCATCTCGTCCTTGGTCTTGTCGGTAATGACCCGGGGACCGCTGACATAGTCACCGTATTCGGCGGTATTGGAGATGGAATAGCGCATATTGGCGATGCCGCCCTCATAGATCAGGTCGACGATCAGCTTGACCTCGTGCAGGCATTCGAAATAGGCCATTTCCGGGGCGTAGCCGGCTTCCACCAGGGTCTCGAAACCTTTCTGGATCAGCTGGGTGAGACCGCCGCAGAGCACCACCTGCTCGCCGAACAGATCGGTCTCGCATTCCTCGCGGAAGGTGGTTTCGATGATCCCGGAGCGCCCGCCGCCGATGGCCGAGGCATAGGACAGGCCGATTTCCAGGGCATTGCCGGACGCGTTGGCGGCCACCGCCACCAGGCAAGGCACACCGCCGCCCTTGGTGTATTCGCCGCGCACGGTGTGGCCGGGCCCCTTCGGCGCCACCATGAAGACGTCGAGATCGGGCCTGGGCTCGATCAGCTTGAAATGGATGTTCAGCCCATGGGCGAAGGCGATGGCGGCGCCCTGCTTCATATTGGCATGCAGGTCGTCGCGATAGAGGTCGGCCTGCAATTCGTCGGGGGTGAGGATCATCACGATGTCCGCCCATTTGGCGGCGTCCGCCGGCGCCATCACCTTGAGCCCCTCGGCTTCGGCCTTCTTGGCGCTGGGAGAGCCGGGACGCAGCGCCACCGCCACCTCCTTGACCCCCGAATCGCGGAGGTTGAGCACATGGGCGTGGCCCTGGCTGCCATAGCCGACGACGGCGATCTTCTTCGACTTCACCAGATTGACGTCGGCGTCCCGATCATAATAAACGCGCATTATCTAGCCTTTCAGACAATTAGAGTGATTTGGGACCGCGGGCGATGGCGACCACGCCGGTGCGCGACACATCCACCAGCCCCAGGGGCTCCATCAGGCGGATGAAGGCGTCCAGCTTGTCGGTAGCGCCGACGATCTCGAAAACGAAGGATTCATTGGTGGAATCCACCGCGCGGGCGCGGAAGATGTCGGCGATGCGCAGGGATTCGACCCGCTTCTCGCCGGTTGCCGCCACCTTGACCAAAGCCAGTTCGCGGGACACCGAAGGTCCGTCCAGGGTAAGGTCGGAAACCTTGTGCACCGGCACCAGGCGGGACAGCTGGGCCTTGATCTGCTCGATAATCATCATCGTTCCCGAGGTGACGATGGTGATGCGCGACAATTGTTCGCGCGGGTCGACCTCGGCCACCGTCAGGCTTTCGATATTGTAGCCGCGACCGGAAAACAGGCCGATCACCCTGGCCAGCACGCCCGCCTCGTTGTCCACCAGGATGGCGATGGTATGACGGCGAATGTCGTTGTTTTGCATGATCATGCCCCTCACACCAGAACCATGCCGTCTTCGGAAATCGGCTTCTCCGCCTCGTCTTCCGGCCCCAGCAGCATTTCGTTATGGGCCGCCCCCGAGGGAATCATCGGGAAGCAGTTCTCGGCCTGATCGACGCGGCAATCGACGATCACCGGACGGTCGACGGCGATCATCTCATTGATCACGTCATCCAGTTCCGACGGTTTATCCGCCTTCAGGCCGACCGCGCCGTATGCCTCGGCCAGTTTGACGAAATCGGGCAGCGCCGCGCAGTAGCTTTCCGAATAGCGCCCGCCATGCAGCAGTTCCTGCCATTGGCGGACCATGCCCATGTACTGGTTGTTGAGGATGAAGATCTTCACCGGCAAGCGGTATTGGGCGATGGTGGACATCTCCTGGATGTTCATCTGGATCGACGCCTCGCCGGCGATGTCGATGACCAGCGCGTCGGGATGGGCGAGCTGCACCCCCATGGCCGACGGCAGGCCGTAGCCCATGGTGCCCAGACCGCCCGAGGTCATCCAGCGGAACGGTTCCTCGAATTTGAAGAATTGCGCCGCCCACATCTGGTGCTGGCCGACTTCGGTGGTGATGTAGGTGTCGCGCCCCTTGGTCAGCTCGTACAGCCGCTTGATGGCGTATTGCGGCTTGATGATCTTGTCGGTGGCGGCGAAACGCAGGCAGTCGCGGGCCCGCCAGCGCTCGATCTGGGTCCACCAGGACTTCAGCGCCGCGGCGTCGGGGCGCAGGCTGCGGGCCTTCCAGCCGGCGATCATGTCCTCCAGCACGTTGCCGACGTCGCCCACCACGGCGATATCGACGGCGACGTTCTTGTTGATGGACGACGGATCGATATCGATATGGATCTTCTTGGCATGGGGGGCGAAGGCGTTGAGGCGCCCGGTCACCCGGTCGTCGAAGCGGGCGCCGATGCAGATCATCACATCGCAGCCATGCATCGCCATGTTGGATTCGTAGGTGCCGTGCATGCCCACCATGCCCAGAGACTGCGGATCCGACCCCGGAAAGCCGCCCAGCCCCATCAGCGTCTGGGTGCAGGGATAGCCGGTGGTGTGAACGAACTGGGTCAGCAGTTTACAGGCCTTGACCCCGGAATTGATGACGCCGCCGCCGGTATAAAAGATCGGCCGCTTGGCGCCGGCGATCAGGGTCAGCGCCGCCTCGATGGCCGAGGCGTCGCCCTTGACCCGGGGCCGGTAGCTCTTGTGCGCCGCGTCGGCCGAGCCGACATAGGGGGCGCGGGTGACCAGGACATCCTTCGGCAGGTCGATGACCACCGGTCCGGGGCGCCCGGTGCGGGCGACGTAGAAGGCTTCATGGACCACCCGGGAGAGCGACTCCACATCCTTGACCAGGTAATTGTGCTTGGTGCAGGGACGGGTGATGCCGGTGGTATCGGCTTCCTGGAAGGCGTCGTTGCCGATCAGATGGGTCGGCACCTGGCCGGTCAGGCAGACGATCGGCACCGAGTCGCACATGGCGTCGAGCAAACCGGTGACGGCATTGGTGGCGCCCGGCCCGGAGGTCACCAGCACCACGCCCACCTTGCCGGTGGAACGGGCATAGCCCTCGGCGGCATGCAGCGCCGCCTGCTCATGGCGGACCAGGATATGCCGCAGGCGGTTCTGCTTGAATATCTCGTCGTAAAGCGGAAGCACCGCGCCGCCGGGATAGCCGAAGATTACCTCTACGCCCTGGTCCTGCAGCGCCTTGAGGACGATTTCGGCGCCGTTCATCGTCTCCTGGGTCATGAGGTCTGATCCTTTCCGCCTAGATTTGCCCGCGAAGCCGGCAACCTAGACTCACATCCGCCCCCGGTCAACATAAACTGACGAATAATCGCAAAGATTTGTGGCAAGAAACTTTCTGAATGTTGCGCGTCCACCACGATCCGGGCCGCCAGCTGATGGCGGAACCAGGTCCTCTGGCGCTTGGCATAGTTGCGGGTCGCCTGTTGCGCCCGTGCCACCGCCAGTTCGAGGCTTGCCGTGCCGGCGAGATGGTCGGACAGGGCGGCCAGGCCCAGCACCTTGGCCACCGGCAGGCAGGCATCCAGACCGAGAGCCATGAAGGCCCGCGCCTCGTCCATTGCCCCCTGCCCGAGCATGGCGAGAAACCGCCGGTCACAGGCCGGATAGAGCTGGGACGTCGGCGGCAGCAGGGCGATGGCCAGCACATCGGCGTCGAGACGATTGCGCGGCGGTTCGTCCTGCCAGTCGGCGAGCGGCCGCCCGGTCGCCTCCAGCACCTCCCAGGCCCGCATCAGCCGCTGGCTGTTGCCGGGCGCCAGACGCCCGGCGGTCAGCGGATCGCGCCTTGTCAACTGGTCATGAAAGGCCTGATTGCCGAGGCTGTGGAACAGGCGGCGGGCTTCCAGGCGGACAGCCTCGGGGATGTCCGGGATCGGCGACAGGCCGTCGATCAGCGCTTTCAGATAAAGGCCGGTACCGCCCACCGCCACCG
>DUZF01000060.1 GCA_013349665.1 Rhodospirillaceae bacterium
GCGACGTCGCCAAACTGGCGGCGGTGCAGGACCGCCTGCTGGGCGCCGCCGCCCGGCTGCTGCGGCCCGGCGGTTTGCTGGTGTACTGCACCTGCTCGCTGCAACCCGAAGAAGGCCGGCCGCGTATCGAGGCGCTGCTGGCCGCCGGTGCGCCGTTCCGCCGCCGCCCGGTGAGCCCCGGGGAACTGGCCGGGCAGGGTGACCTGCTGTCGGTGGACGGCGACCTCAGAACCCTGCCCTGCCATCTCGGCGAAAAAGGTGGTATGGACGGTTTCTACGCCGCCCGCCTGGAGAGACTGTGACCCGCCGCTACGTCCTGCTCGACCGTGACGGAACCGTCATCGTCGAAAAAAACTACCTGCACGACCCCGCCGGGGTTGAACTCTATCCGGAGACCGGCCCGGCATTGCGGCGCCTCGGCGAACTGGGCTTCGGCCTGATCGTGGTGACCAACCAGTCCGGCGTCGGCCGCGGCATGTTCGACATGGCGGCGGTGGAGCGGGTGCATGCCCGCCTGGCCGAACTGCTGGCCGCCGAGGGGGTGACGGTGGAGGCCTACCTGGTCTGCCCGCACCGGCCGGGCGATGGATGCGCCTGCCGCAAGCCGGCGCCCGGCATGGTCGAGGCCGCCCGAGACCGTTTCGGTTTCGACCCGAAAGCCGCCTTCGTCATCGGCGACAAGGCGGCGGATGTCGATCTCGGCAAGGCCGTCGGCGCCACCGCCATCCTGGTGCGCACCGGCTGGGGCGAAAGCCAGGATCCCGCGGCGGTGGCGCGGGCCGATCTGGTCTGCGCCAACCTGGCCGAGGCGGCGGCCTGGATCGAGCGCTCTGTTGCCGGAGGGACGGCATGAAACTGTCGGCCCTGGTGGTTGCCCATAACGAACAGGACCGGCTCGCCGCCTGCCTGGAAAAGCTGGCTTTCGCCGACGAGCTGGTGGTTGTCCTCGACAAATGCACCGATGCCAGCGGCGACATCGCGCGCCGTTTCACCGATCGTCTGCTGGCGGGCAGCTGGGACCTCGAGGGGGCGCGCCGCAATGCCGGCATTGATTTCTGCCGCGGCGACTGGATCCTCGAGGTCGACGCCGACGAACATGTGACGCCGGAACTGGCCGCCGAGATCCGCCGCGTCGTCGACGGCTCGGCCGCCTCCTGGCACCTGATTCCGGTCGACAACTGGGTCGGCCGGCGGCTGATCCGCTATGGATGGGGAGGTTCCTTTGGCAAGGGGGCGACTATCGCCCTGTTCCGCAAGGGCGCCAAGATCTGGGGCGGCCAGCGGGTCCACCCCAAACTGACCCTGACCGGCAGCCAGGGGCCGCGGCTGGTCAACCCGCTGCAGCATTTCGTCGATCGTAACATTTCCGATATGATCCGCCGCTTCGACGCCTATACCAGCGCCCGGGCCAGGGACCTGCGGGAGTCCGGGGCCGTCGGCTCGGGGCTCAACAATCTGCGGCGCATCGTCTCGCGGTTCTTCCGCTGCTATGTCAGCCATGGCGGCTGGCGCGAAGGCGGACACGGCTTCCTGATCGCCCTGCTGGCGGCGCTTTATCCGTTCGTGTCCTATCTCAAGGCCAGGCACGAAGACGAATGAGCGCCGATATCGTGATGGCCGACGACGGCATCGTCTTCGACGGCCGGGTCAAGGACACCCGGCCGCTGGGCGGCGCCGAGACCGCCTTCGCCGAACTGGCCGAGGCCCTGGCCCGGCGCGGCCACCGCCTGCGGGTCTGGTGCCGCTGCGAGGCGCCGCTGACCTGGCAGGGGGTGTCCTGGCGGCCGCTGTCGGAAGGTTTGCCCGACAGCGCCGATCTCTACATCGCCAACCGCTCCAACCATCTGATCGGCCAATGCCGGCAGGCCCGCCGGCGGATCTTCTGGATCCATAATCCCGCCGGCTATCTGCTGAAACGACGCTATCTGTGGCCGATCTGGCGGCACCGGCCGGTGATCGTGTTTTCCGGCCCCAGCCATCTGTCGACCTATCCCGGCTGGGCTCCCGACGGTGGCCGGGCGGTCATCCCCTACGGCCTGACGCCGCTGTTTCTTGGCGCCGCCGAGCGCGCCGCGGCACCGCCGCCGCGCGCCCTGTTCCTGTCCAATCCGCTGCGCTCGCTGGGCTGGCTGCTGGACCTGTGGGCGGCGGACATCCATCCGCGCCTGCCCGCCGCCGAATTGCATATTTTTGCCGGCAGCGCCATCTACGGCGCCGCCGGCGCCGCCAAGGCCGACCGTATGACGCCGATCCTCGACCGGGCCGCGGCCATGGCCGGCGACGGGGTGGTGCTGCGCGGACCGGTGCCGAAGGCCGAACTGGCCCGGGAGATGACCCAGGCGAGGATCTTTCTCTATCGCGGCGATATCGGCGAGACCTTCTGCAATGCCGTCGCCGAACCGCAAGCCATGGGTCTGCCGGGGGTGGTCGAGGACATCGCCTGCATGAAGGAACGGGTGGTGGACGGCGAAACCGGCTTCGTCGTCAAAGGCCGCGCGGCCTTCGCCGAGGCAGCGCTCCGGCTGCTCGGCGACGACCGCCTATGGCTCGGACAGCACCGCGCCGCCCTTGCCCGCCAGGGCCGCTGGACCTGGGATCACGCCGCCGAGGCCTTCGAGGGGTTGATTTAATTCGCCCACGGGCTCGGGACGCCCGTGCCACTGAAAATCAAGAGTCCGGCAGGGACGCCGGACCCACTGAGGGACAATTTCCCTCTATCTCAGCACCGCCCGCAACCGCTCGGCATTGGCTTCGATGGCCGAGCGTTCGCCCGGCCGCAACGGCCAGTTCATCCCCAGGCCGTCATTGCTCCATCGCGGCACCACATGGACGTGGAAATGCGGCACCGATTGCGCCGCGCCCGGCCCGTTGGCCTGCAGCAGGTTGATGCCGTCGGGGAGAAAGACGGCGTTGACCGCCAGCGCCACCCGCTGCACCACCGGCATGATCCGCTGCAGGGTCGGGGCCGGAATATCGAAAATATTTTCCGCATGATGCTTGGAAATGATCAGGACATGCCCGGGCGCCACCGGATTGATATCCATGAACGCGATACAGTCCTCATCCTCGGTGAGAATGTAGGAGGGGACATCGCGGGACACGATGCGACAGAAGATGCAGTGATATGGCAGGGCCATGGCTCCTGTTTAATCCTCCGCAAATCCAACCGCCAGAGGAATTGTGGCGTCATTGCCGCAAATCGTACGAAAAGACCTTTAATGTCGAGGAATTTGCCCAAAGCTCGCCACAGGCCGAGGGTAAACATGTTCCTGTCTCCGGAATGGTTCGGAGAACAAGATGACTAAAAACTTCAGGAGTACTTCAAATGTTCAAGCAGGTTCTTTCGGCGATGACGGTTTCCGCGGTTCTTCTCACCGGTACGGCCTTCGCCGCCGAACAGATTGCCGCGCCGGCAGCCCCCTCCGCCGTGACCGCACCGACCGGCAAGACCATCGTCGCCGAAAAGAAGGACGTGAAAAAGGTTACGCATAAACATGAAGCCGCCAAGGCGGTGCCCGCCTCCACCGTCACCAGCGAGCCCGCCAAGACCGTCCAGCCGGCCGCCAAGGTCAACTGAGCCGGTCCGCCCCGCCCCGCAAGCCTCCCCCTCCCCCTTGCGGGGATCCTCGGATAAAGCCCCTCCTCCTTCCCAGAGGAGGGGCCGGGACGGGTTCAAGCGTCAGCCGTGGAGGGCGGCGGCAAGAGCCGCCGCCTGAGTTTGCGCGGTGTGAATGACCATGGGCGCACCCAGGCCGTCGATGGGTGACGGCAACTGGGCGAGCCCCTGGACCAGCAGATCGCTCTGGTGCTCCAGACTGAGGCTATTGGCGTCTTTGGAAGAAGACGCCACCGTCGCCCCGGAGACCGGGAGCGGCTTCCCGACGGTTCCGGTAAAGCTTTGCCAGTCGCCCCAATATCCAAGGGCGTTCTCGGCCCGCACCATGATGGTGTCGGTGCCGGCGGTCTTGCCGGTCTTCAGCACAAAGGCCGAAAGCGAGGTGGCGCTGACCGCATGGGCGGCGTCCCTGGCGACATGGCGGCGGCCATTGACCAGGAAAACGTCGGAGCTGTCATAGGCCTGCACCTTGACGATCCGCTGTTTGGCGGGGTCGTTGACGGAAAACAGGCCGGTCAGCTTGATGCGTGATTTCAGGGCGAACTTTGTCGACGCCGCGCGGTCGGCGACCACCGGCGTGTCCAGCCGGTAAATGACCACCTGGGAGGGGTCGGCCGCGGCCCATTCGAGGCTGGCAGCGATGGGGCCGGCAACCGTGATATCGTTCGCCGAGCCGTCGGTGGAGGGATTGAGCGGCTGGCCGCTGGTGCTGGACAGCGCGGCATTATCCACCAGCTGGGCGCTGGCGCCGCTTCCCGCCACACAGGTGGTGATATGGGCGACGGTGCTCGCCTTATTGCCGAACACCACCACATCGCCGGCCCGCACCATCGATTGCCAGTCGCCCGACTGGCCGGCCGCACCGTTATAGGTCACCATCCATTCGCCCCCCGCCTCGCCCGGGGCGCCGACATAGGTGCTGGCGACGGGCAGCGTGGCGCCGGCTTCGCTGGCGATGGTCTGGGCCAGGGTCCAGCAACCGTTGCGGCTCCAATTCCTGCCGACAAAGCCCATGGCGGTGGCGGCCAATTCGTTCGGCGTCGCCCGGGACGGAGGGGTGACGGCATTCGGCTGGTTGACGATGCCGACACTGCCGATGGGGGTGAAGGTGCCGGTGTAGTACATCAGCACGCCGGTGTTGGCGGCATAGGTCGCCGCCGTGCCGGCATCGCTGGCGCCATAGACGGAGAGCTCGGTAAAGTCATCGGCACCGGCGGAGGCATGATAGGTCATCTGGTCGAGATAGCCGTAAGTGCTGCTGTAGTAGCGGCCGCTGGTCGGGTCATAAGCGAAGACCACGCCGGTGGTTCTGGCGTCGCCGGAATAGGTGCTGAACCCGGTCTTGGTCTTGTTGCCGCCGACCAGTGAGCCGGTGACGCCGCTGTCGGCGGCCGGATATTCATTGCGGTCGAGACCGTTGACGATCAGATAGCCCGGGTTGGCGCCATCGGCGGTGACATTGATCAGCGACGACAGCTTGATGGTTTGTCCGGGCTTGGCAACGACGGAGGAGTGGCGGAGGCTGACTGTCATGGACGCACCTTTTAGTTGTGGCGCCAAAGGATAGCACCCCTCCCGTCACGGCTGCATCACAGACTTCGTCATAGGTGTATTTTTTATTGAATCAGAACCCATCGGTTGCGGTCCCAGCGGACCCGTCGAGCTTCGCTATGCCAGCCGTCAGCCGACTGCACCCAGCCTTCGGCGAACAGAAGATCCGGCCAGTCGGCCAGCGGCCGGGGCATCACCGACAGCTGGCCGGCGCAGAAATCCTCACCGAGGCGGGCCCGCCGGCCGCCGGAAACCGGCGCGAACACGCTGAACCGGTACTGGCCGCAAGGCGCCCGTACCGGCTGGCGAACCACCAGCAGCGGCCCGTCGCCGGTCGGCACCAGGGTGGCCCGCGGCTCCAGCCAGTCGGGCCACAGGGAGGGATCGCCGCCGAACATTTCGGCCAGCGTCGCCTCGGCCAGCCGGCGTTCGCCGGCCGGAAGGCTGTCGAAGGGCAGCCAGACGGCTTCGGCGGCCAGGGCCGGAACGGAAAAGGCGACCAGAAGCAGCAGAAATATCCAGCGGATCACAGGCGGCTCGCTATGTCCGCCAGGCGGCGGAACGGCGACTGGTCGGCGGCCAGGGCGAGATCGCCGCAGCGACGCACCCCGTCGCGGCCGAAACGCTCGCGCACCGCCTCAACCAGCCAGGCCGCCGCCTGGGCGCGCCGCCCGGCGGTCAGCCGGCCGGCTTCGGCCAGCCAGGCGGCATGGCCGTCGATGGCGGCCAGCAGCTCACCGACCCCCAGGCCGGAGGTGGCCGCCACCAGATGGATCGGGATCTCCCAGTCGTCATCCGTCCCCGCCAGGCTGAGCGCGCCCTGCACATCGGCCTTGGCGCGGCGCGCCGGCGCCCCCAGATCGGCCTTGGTGACGACCACGATATGAGGGATCTCGGCGATTCCCGCCTTCATGAACTGCAGGCTGTCGCCCGATCCCGGCTGCACGCAGAACAGCACGCTGTCGGCCACCCCGGCGACGTCGGTCTCCGACTGGCCGACCCCCACGGTTTCGATCAGCACCATGTCGTAAAGCGCCCGCATCAGCACCATCGCCGACACCGTCAGCGCCGCCAGACCGCCCAGGCGGTCCCGCGCCGCCATCGAACGGACGAAAACGCCCTGGTCCTCGGGATCGGTGGACAGGCGGGTGCGATCGCCCAGCAGGGCGCCGCCGGAGCGGCGCGACGACGGATCGACGGCGATGCAGCCGACCGTCCGCCCCTGCGCGCGCCAGCCGCGGATCAGGGCATTCATCAGAGTCGATTTGCCGACTCCCGGCGGTCCGGTCATACCCACCACATGGGCCCGCGGCGCGGCATAGGCGGCCGACAGCAGGTCGACCACCCGCTCGCTGTCCGGCGCCGTTTCGATCAGGGCCAGGGCCCCGGCCAGCGCCGCCTTGCCGCCGGCGCGGAGCTCGTCGAGTGTGGTCATCAGTCCCTCACCCCGACCCTCTCCCAGAGGGAGAGGGGGTAAAAAAAGCCCTCTCCCGCCCGGCGATTGAGGGACATAAAACTACGCAGTGCTGTCCGAGTGCACCCCCAGGGCCGCCTGGGCGGCGGCGAGGCGGGCGATGGGAACCCGGTAGGGCGAGCAGGACACATAGTCGAGCCCGACCTTCTGGCAAAAACCGATCGAGGCCGGATCGCCGCCATGCTCGCCGCAGATCCCCAGTTTCAGGTTGGGCCGGGTGCGCCGGCCGCGCTCGACGGCGATGCTGACCATTTCGCCGACACCTTCCTGGTCAAGGCTGGCGAAGGGATCATGTTCGTAGATGCCCTTCTGCCGGTAAACCTCGAGGAACGGCCCAGAGTCGTCGCGCGACATGCCCAGCGTCGTCTGCGTCAGGTCATTGGTGCCGAAGCTGAAGAAAGCGGCGGTCTCGGCGATGCGGCCGGCGGCCAGGGCGGCGCGCGGCAGTTCGATCATGGTGCCGACCAGATAGTCCAGCGTCCGGCCGGTCTCGGTGAAGACCTTCTGCGCCGCCGCGTCCACCACCGTCTTCAGCAGGTCGAATTCCATCTTGGTGCCGACCAGCGGGATCATCACCTCCGGCGTCACCGGATTGCCGGTCTTCTTCGACACCTCGACCGCCGCCTGGAAGATGGCCAGGGCCTGCATCTCGTAGATTTCCGGATAGGTGATGCCCAGACGGCAGCCGCGATGGCCCAGCATGGGGTTGGATTCATGCAGCTGGCTGTTACGGGCCTTCAGCTTGGCGATGTCGGTTCCCGCCGCCCGGGCGACGTCCTCCATCTCGGCCTCGTTGTTGGGCAGGAATTCATGCAGCGGCGGATCGAGCAGGCGGATGGTCACCGGCAGGCCCTGCATGATCTCGAACAGCTCGACGAAATCGTTCTTCTGATAGGGCAGGATCTTGGCCAGGGCGGCGCGGCGCCCGGCCTCGTCGGAGGCCAGGATCATCTCGCGCACGGCGACGATCCGCTGGGGATCGAAGAACATATGCTCGGTGCGGCACAGGCCGATGCCCTCGGCGCCGAATTTGCGGGCGGTGCGGGCGTCCAGCGGCGTTTCCGCATTGGCCCGCACCTTCATGGTGCGGATCTCGTCGACCCAGCCCATCAGGGTGGCGAAGTCGCCGGTCAGCTCGGGCTGCACGGTGGGAACCTCGCCCTGCATGATTTCGCCGGACGACCCGTCCAGGGTGATCATGTCGCCTTCCTTGACCACCTGGCCATGGGCCGAGAAGGTCTTGGCCCGGTAATCGATGCGGATCTCGCCGGCACCGGCGACGCAGGGCCGGCCCATGCCGCGGGCCACCACCGCCGCATGGCTGGTCATGCCGCCGCGCGAGGTCAGGATGCCCTGGGCGACATGCATGCCGCCGATATCCTCGGGGCTGGTCTCGATGCGCACCAGGATCACCTTTTCGCCGCGACCGGCCCATTCCTCGGCGTCATCGGCGGCGAACACCACCCGGCCCGAGGCGGCGCCCGGCGATGCCGGCAGGCCGCGCCCGAGAACCTTGCGCTCGGCCTTGGGATCCAGGGTCGGATGCAACAGCTGGTCGAGGCCGGTGGGGTCGATGCGCTGCACCGCCTTTTCCTTCGACACCAGACCTTCCCTGGCCATGTCGACGGCGATCTTCAACGCCGCCGGCGTCGTCCGTTTGCCGGTGCGGGTCTGCAGCATCCACAGCTTGTTGGTCTGGACGGTGAATTCCAGATCCTGCATGTCGGTGAAATGCTGCTCGAGCTTGCGGCGGACGTCGTCGAGATCCTTGAACACCGCCGGCATCACCTCTTCCATCGACGGCAGCTCGGCCGAGGCCTGCATGCGCGCCGCCTTGGTCAGGTATTGCGGCGTGCGGATGCCGGCCACCACGTCCTCGCCCTGGGCATTGACCAGATATTCGCCATAGAATTCGTTGTCGCCGGTGGACGGGTTGCGGGTGAAGGCCACCCCGGTGGCGCAGTCATTGCCCATATTGCCGAAGACCATGGCCTGGACATTGACGGCGGTCCCCCAGGAGGCCGGAATTTCATGCAGGCGCCGGTAGGTGATGGCGCGCTGGTTCATCCACGAGCCGAACACCGCGCCGACGGCGCCCCACAGCTGGTCGCCCACGGTCTGCGGAAAGGGCCGGCCCAGTTCTTCCTTGACCTTCGCCTTGTAGGCGGCGACCACGGTCCGCCAGTCGTCGGCGGCGAGATCGGTATCCAGGCGATAGCCTTTGTCTTCCTTGTGGCTTTCGAGAATTTCCTCGAAATGATGGTGGTCGACGCCCAGCACCACATCGGAATACATCTGGATGAAACGGCGATAGCTGTCATAGGCGAAGCGCGCGTCGCCGCTGCGCTTGGCCAGGCCCTCGACGGTCTGGTCGTTGAGGCCGAGATTGAGCACGGTGTCCATCATGCCCGGCATCGACGCCCGAGCGCCCGAGCGCACCGAGACCAGCAACGGGTCGGCGACATCGCCGAACTTGCAGCCCATGATCTTTTCGATCTGCGTCAGCGCCGTCTCGACCTGCTGCTTGAGGTCCTGGGGATAGGTCTGGCTGTGGTCGTAGTAGTAGGTGCAGACTTCCGTCGTGATGGTGAAGCCGGGCGGAACCGGCAGCCCGAGATTGGCCATCTCGGCCAGATTGGCACCCTTGCCGCCCAGCAGGTTCTTCATCTCCGAACGGCCTTCCGCGGTGCCGCCGCCGAACGCATACACCCATTTGCTCATCGCAGCCTCCCCAAGACCAAGCTAACCTTCAATACGTGAAAATTCGGCGATCCGGCCCATGGCCGGACCGATCTCGGCCAGCAGCGCCAGACGGTTCTCCCTCAGTGCCGGATCGTCGCAATTGACCGTCACCTCGGCGAAAAACGCATCCACCGGCCGGCGCAGCCGGGCCAGCGCGGTCATCGCCTCGCCGAACCGTTCTCCCGCCAGGGCCGGCGGCAACGACACCGCCAGCTCGCCCAACGCCGCCGCCAGGGCCTGCTCGGCCGGCGCCGACAGGCGCTCGGCCAGCACCGGACGGGCATAGGAACAGCCGTCCTTTTTTTCCTCGATGCGCACGATATTGGCGGCGCGGCGATAGGCGATCAGCAGATTAGCGCCGTCGTCGCTGGCCAGGAAGTCCTTCAGCGCCTGGGCGCGGGCCACCAGCCGCAACAGGTCGTCCTCGCCGTCCAGCGCGAACACCGCCGACACCAGGTCATGGCGCAGGCCGCTTTCGCGCAGATGGACCTTCAGACGGTCGGCGAAGAACTCCAGCAGGTCGGCGGCGGTGTCGGCGGCGTTGCGCGGCAGGACCACCCGAAACTGGGCGTGGACCGCCGTGAACAGCCCGGTCAGAGGCAGCCGCAGGCGGTTCTCCAGGATCAGGCGGATCACCCCCAGGGCGGCCCGGCGCAGGGCGAACGGATCCTTGGAGCCGGTGGGCTTTTCGTCGATGGCGAAAAAACCGGCCAGGGCATCGAGCTTGTCGGCCAGCGCCACCGCCACCGCCAACGGCTCGGTCGGGCAGGCCTCGCCGGGCCCCTGCGGCGCGTAATGGCGGGCGATGGCATCGGCCACCGGCGTCGGTTCGCCGTCGTTAAGGGCGTAATAGC
Source organism: Rhodospirillaceae bacterium (assembly GCA_013349665.1). GTDB lineage: Bacteria > Pseudomonadota > Alphaproteobacteria > Rhodospirillales > Magnetospirillaceae > DUZF01. The sequence goes on from DUZF01000060.1 coordinate 10,238, forward strand.
GGCCCATCAGGCCCTGCAGTTCGGGGAACTCGCCGACCATCTCCGAGGACAGGTCGGCTTTGGCCAGCCGCGCCGCCCGCCCGGCCAGGCCGGCATCGGCGCCGATCAGCCCGGCGACATGGCCGGCGATGCCGACCAGGCGCTCCACCTTGTCGGCCATGCTGCCCAGTTTGGCGTAATACAGCCGCTCGGCCAGTTTCGGCAGGCGGGACTCGAGGCGCTGCTTGCGGTCGGTGTCCCAGAAGAACTTGGCGTCCGACAGGCGGGCCCGCAGGACCCGCTCATTGCCGGCTACGACGGCTTTGCCGCCGTCCGCCGCCTGCATGTTGGACACCACCAGGAAGCGGTTGGCCAGCCGGCCATCGGCCTTCAGCAGCGAGAAATATTTCTGATGCGAGCGCATCGAGGTGATCAGCACCTCGTCGGGCACCGCCATGAAATCCTGGTCGATGCTGCCCACCAGCACCACCGGCCATTCCACCAGTCCCGCCACTTCCGCCAGCAGCCCGTCATCGGCCCTGAGCACCAACCCCTCGCGGTCGGCCGCGGCCTGGGCCTGTTCGAGGATCAGGCGGCGGCGTTCGGCCGCGTCCACCACCACCTTGGCGGCGGCCAGACGCGCCAGGTAATCGGCGGCATTGCTGACGGCGAAGGCGCCGGGAGCGAGAAAGCGATGGCCCTCGGTCAGGTTCGCCGCCGTCACCCCGGCGAAACTCAGCGGCACCACCGCCCCGTCCAGCAGGCAGAGAATGCGCTGCAGCGGCCGTACCCAGCGTTCCGAGCGGCTGCCCCAGCGCTGGGATTTCGGCCAGGGGAAGGTTGCCAGGGTCTGTTCGACCACCTCCCGCACCACCGCGGCGGTGGAACGGCCGGGGCGGCGGATCACCGCGAAATAAAAGATCCCCTTGCCGGTATCCCGTTGTTCGCAGTCGCCCAGCGAAACCCCGGCGCCTTTCAGGAAGCCGTCGACGGCGGCCTCGGGCGAGCCCACCCGCGGACCGCGCCGTTCTTCGGCGATGTCGGGAGTGGCCAGCGGCAGGCCGTCGGCGATCAGCGCCAGGCGCCGCGACGTCACCAGGACCCGCATCGCCTGCCAGGTCAGTCCGGCCCCGGCCAGGCCGTCGCCGACCAGTTTTTGCAGATCCTCGGCGGCCCGGCCCTGCATGCGGGCGGGTATTTCCTCGGACAGCAGTTCCAGCAGCAGCTCAGCCATCTCCGTCAGCCTCCCGCCGCCAGCCAGCCTTCGCAGCAGGCCTTGGCCAGGGCCCGGACCCGGCCGATATAGGATTGCCGCTCGGTCACCGAGATGGCCCCGCGGGCGTCCAGCAGATTGAACCGGTGGCTGGCCTTGATGCATTGGTCATAGGCCGGCAACGGCAGGCGGGCGGCCAGCAGGGCCTGGCATTCGGTTTCGGCGTCGATGAAATGGCGCAGCAGCATGCCGGTGTCGGCGACCTCGAAATTATGTGCCGAATACTGGCGTTCGGCGGCCAGGAAAATGTCGCCATAGCGGACGCCGGCGCCGTTGAAGTCAAGGTCATAGACGTTCTCGACGCCCTGGATATACATGGCCAGACGTTCCAGGCCGTAGGTCAGCTCGACCGACACCGGATCGCATTCGATGCCGCCGACCTGCTGGAAATAGGTGAACTGGGTGACTTCCATGCCGTCGCACCACACCTCCCAGCCCAGCCCCCAGGCGCCCAGCGTCGGGCTTTCCCAGTCGTCCTCGACAAAGCGGATGTCATGGGCCAGCGGATCGATGCCGAGACAGCGCAGGCTTTCGAGATAGAGCTCCTGGCTGTTGGGCGGCGACGGCTTGAGGATCACCTGGAACTGGTAATAATGCTGCAGGCGGTTGGGATTTTCGCCATAGCGGCCGTCCTTGGGGCGTCGCGACGGCTGCACATAGGCGGTTTTCCAGGGCGCCGGACCCAAAGCGCGGAGCGTCGTCGCCGGATGGAAGGTGCCGGCGCCGACCTCCATGTCATAGGGTTGCAGGAGGACGCAGCCCTGCTCGGCCCAAAAGGTCTGCAGCTTGAGTATCAGGGATTGAAAACTGGGCCGGACCGGCATGGGAACGCTCATCGCAGGAGGAAGCACCGCAACTTAAAGGCCTGTCCACCCGACGGTCAAGGACCGGTACTGAGGGTATACTGGAACGGCGCCCTGCGATCAGGCACTCTGTGGGCCGTTTTCCGCCCCGGAGCCGTCCCGCATGCGACTTATTGCCATAGTCCTGTTCCTCCTCTGGCTGCCCGCCGGCGCCCAGGCCGACGCGCGGCGGATCAAGGTCGACGCCCTCGAATATCCGTGGAGCGCGGTGGGACGCCTCAATGCCGGCGGACGCAGCTATTGCACGGCGGTGCTGATTTCCGAGCGCCATCTGCTGACCGCCGCCCATTGCCTGTGGAACCGCATCCAGGGCGCCTGGTGGCCGGTGGAGTCGCTGCATTTCGTCGCCGGCTATCAGGGCGGCGAGGCGCCGCTGCATGCCCTGGTGAAAAGTTACGCCGTGGCCGACGGCGTCGTCATCGGCCCGCGCCTGTCGCCGGAAATGGCCGGCGCCGACTGGGCGGTGGTGGAACTGGCCGAGCCCCTGGGCCGGCAGGCCGGGTGGATGGCCGTCGGCCTGCCGGCCGGCACCCCCCGCGGCGTCGTCGGCGCGCTCGGCTACCGCGCCGAAAGCCCCCATGCCATGAGCCTGGAATACGGCTGCCGGGTGCTGGCCCATGAATCCGACAGCCGGGTGTTCTGGCATGACTGCCCGGGGGCGCGGGGCGAATCCGGCGGGCCGGTGCTCGCCTTTCTGCCCGACGGACCGCATGTGCTGGGCATTACCTCGATGATCACGGCGATGGAGGGATTGCACCTGACCGGCGCCGTCGACGTCCGGGTGATGACCGACGCCCTGATGTTTCCCAAGGCGGCCAGGATCGCCGCGGCGGCCGGCATCGGCCGCAGTCCCGGTCGGCCGCCGTCGACGGGACAGGTCAGCCCGCTGCCGGCGGCGACACTGGCCGAGTTGGCCGGGGCCCAGATGGCCGGCAGCCAGGAAGCGCCGTCCTTGGCCCTGCTGGCCCGGCTGCTGGCCCGTTCGGCCGACAGCGGGCCATGAAATCTGTTCGGGGCGGCGGCGACCTATGCTATAGCCCCGGACGGTATGCATTACGATGTTCGCCCCACTTCAGGGATCTCACGGGACTTCCTGAACGAGATCTGGTTCTTTCGGCGGCTGGTCTGGCTGTTCATCCGGCGCGAGATCGTCATCCGCTACAAGAACACCCTCATCGGCGCCGCCTGGTACATCCTGCAGCCGCTGGCCATGATGGTCGTCTTCACCCTGGTCTTCGGCTCGGTGTTCTCGCGTCAGATCGGTGATCTGCCCTATCCGCTGTTCGCCTTCAGCGGCCTGCTGCTGTGGCAGCTGTTCAGCCGGGCGCTGACCTTGGGCGCGCAAAGCCTGGTGATGTTCCAGTCGATGCTGGGCAAGATCTATTTCCCCCGCATCATCGCCCCCGCCTCCTTCGTCCTCGGCGCCCTGTTCGACTTCTTCGTCGCCGCCCTGGCGCTGGCCGCCCTGATGGCCTGGTACGGCCGCGGCGTCGGCCCGGCGGTGGCCGGGGTGCTGGTGGTCCTGGTGCTGTCGACCTTATGCTCCATGGGCTGGGGCTGCCTGCTGGCCGCCGTCGACGCCCGCTATCGCGACGTCCGCCATGCTTTGCCGCTGCTCATGCAGGTGTGGATGTTCTGTTCGCCGGTGATGTACCCCTCGACCTATGTCGGGGAGCAATGGCGTCTGCTCTACGCCGTCAATCCGATGGTCGGGCTGATCGAATGGTTCCGCTGGCTGGTTTTCCAGGTCGGCCCGGCGCCGGCCTGGGACATCACCGCCATCGGCATGGTGTCCACCCTGCTGGTCTTTGTCCTCGGCGTGGCGGTGTTCCAGAAGGTCCAGGGCACCCTGGTGGATACCCTGTGAGCGGCGATCTGGCCATCCACGCCGAGCATCTCGGCAAACGCTACCGGCTTCGCCAGCAGGGCGGCATGGGCGGCCTGGTGGATGGCCTGGGACGCCGGCTGCGCCGCCTGGCCGGCGATGACGCCGCCGCCCCGCCCAGCCATTTCTGGGCGCTTGACGATGTCAGCCTGGACATCCGCAAGGGCGAGGTGGTGGGCATCGTCGGCCATAACGGGGCCGGCAAGAGCACCCTGCTCAAGGTCCTCACCCGCATCACCAACCCGACCCGCGGCAGCGCCCGGGTATGGGGCCGGGTGGGCATGCTGCTGGAGGTCGGCACCGGTTTCCACGCCGATCTGTCGGGACGCGAGAACGTGTTCATGAACGGCGCCATCCTCGGCATGACGCAAGCCGAAATCCGCCGCAAATACGACGATATCGTCGCCTTCGCCGAGCTTGAAGACTTCATGGACCTGGCCATCCGCCATTATTCCAACGGCATGTGCCTGCGCCTGGCGCTGTCGGTGGCGGTGCATCTGGACGCCGAGGTGATCTTTCTCGACGAGATCTGGGCGGTCGGCGATCTCGCCTTCCAGACCAAGAGCTGGCGCCGCATCGAGGAACTGACCGGCAGCGACCGCACCTTCGTCATCGTCGCCCATAACCTGGACACCATCGAACGGCTGTGCGGACGCTGCCTGCTGATGGACCACGGGCGGCTGACCATGGACGGCAAGCCGGCGGATGTCATCGCCCGCTATCGCGACGAGGTGCAAAGCCGCGCCGGACGCCTCGTTACCGGCGGCGCCCCCAGCCTGCGGGTGACCGAGGCACGCCTGGACACCCAGGAAGTCCATGCCGGAGACAGCCTCGACATTCGCCTGGTGGTCGAGGCCGATAGCGCCGGCGAGGCGACGGCGGCCCTGTCGGTGCGCGACGATACCGGGCGAACCGTCGCCGCCGGAGCCGGGGCCGATCACCAGCGCTGGACGGCGCTGGCCGTCGAGCCGGGACGCAACCGTCTGCGCTGCACCCTGCCGGCCTGTTTCGCCGCCGACCGTACCTATTCGCTGGTGGTGGAACTGCGCACCGTCCAGGGCCTGGCGGCGGTCAGTGAATTGCCGTTCACCGTCATCGGCCGCGATCTGGTACTGATGGACGCGGCGGGCAACGAACTGCCGGTGCCGGCGGTGCCGGTGGCCTGGCGGCGCGACGGGGAGCAATAAGACATGAACAGCATCGGGAAATGGATGACCA
>DUZF01000061.1 GCA_013349665.1 Rhodospirillaceae bacterium
CAATAAGCAGCTGATGAAAAAAGCGGTGATCATCGCCCTGGTGATCCTGGTGGCGCTGCTGGCGGGACCCCGGGCCATCGATTGGAACGGCCTGAAGCCGGCCCTGGCCGCCCGGGTCGAGAGCGCGCTGGGCCGGCGGATGGAGATCTCCGGACCGCTGACCCTGTCCCTGCTGCCGCTGCCCGCCCTGACCGCCGCCGATGTCACCCTGGCCAATCTTGACGGCGGCGACCCGCGGCCGATGGCCCATCTGCCGCTGGTCGAGATGCGTCTGTCGCTGCCGGCGCTGCTGGGCGGTCGGGCGGCCCTGTCCAGCCTGCGCCTGAAATCGCCCGACATCCACCTGCAGAGCCTCGCCGACGGCCGCGACAACTGGCGCTTCGGCAGCGCGGCGAGGCCGTCGGCGAACGGCGGCGCGGTCCCCGCGGCGGCGGCCGGCGGCGGCTTCGTGGTCGATCATTTGATCATTGAAGAAGGCCGCCTGTCCTACAGCCGGCCCAAGGGGGTGCCGCTGGCGGTGGACGGGGTCACCGGCGAACTGCGGCTGAGCGGTCCCGGGGGAAACTGGCGGGCCGGCGGCACCGCGCTGGTCGGCCGGCGGGCGGTGTTGTTCTCGCTGACCGGCTCGGTCGCCGCCGACGGATCGATACCCCTCGAGCTTTCCTTAGGCGTCGCCGGCGAGCCCGGCCAGTTCAGCATCGGCGGCCAGCTGTCGGCGGAGGGGCCGTCGCGGCGGTTCAGCGGCCGGCTGAGCGGCAAGGCGCCCGCCCTCAATGCCCTGTTGCCCGGCCTGCCGCCGGGAGCTTTGGACCTGCGGGGCACTGTGACGGCGACAGCCGGGACCCTGGATGTCAAGGATCTGACCCTGTCGATCGGCGACAGCCAGGCCACCGGGACCCTGCAGGCGAGTTTCGCCGATCGGCCGGCCGTCGATCTGGCCCTGTCGCTGCCGCGGCTTGACCTCGATGCCTGGCTGGGGAAGGCGCCTGGCGCCACCAAATCTGCGCAAGCCGCCGACACCGGGGCGCTCGGCGCCGCCGGGCTGCCGAACCTGCCGACGATGGCGGCGCTGCCGGACTGGCTGTCCGCCAGCCTGGCCTTGAAAGCGGAGATCGTCGACTGGCGCGGCGGGCGCCTGCGCGGCCTGAAGTTGGACGCGGCGCTGGCCAATGGCGAAATCACCATCGAGCAGGCCAAGGTGCAGCTTCCCGGCCAGAGTGACGCGGCGCTGTTCGGCTTCCTGACGGTGGACGGCGAGCGGCCGCTGTTCGACGGGTCCTTCGAGCTGAATTCCGACGACCTGCGGGGCTTCCTCGGCTGGCTGCGGGTGGATGTCTCGGCGGTGCCGGCCGACCGCCTGCATGGGGCGCGGTTGGCCGGGAAGATCAGGACCTCGCCCTCGGCGGTGGAGATCGGCGAAGCGACCCTGCAACTCGACGGCGCCCGTCTCGACGCCGCCGCCGATCTCAAGCTGGGGCCGCGTCCGGCCCTCGGCCTGTCGGTGTCGGTCGATCAGGTGAATATCGACGCCTATCGGCCGCGCAAGGAGCCGGTTGCCGCCGTCGCCGCGGCGACCGCCGATGCTCGGCCCCGGCAGGAGGCCGGGCGGCCCTGGTATGACGGATTTGACGTCAATCTCAAGGCCCATGCCGGCCGTCTGGCGGTGGGTGGGCAGACGGTGGACGGGGTGGCGGTGGATGCGGGCTGGCTCAATGGCGTCCTCTACCTGCACGACCTGTCCGTCGCCAATCTGGCCGGCGCCAGTCTCGGCCTGGCCGGCGAGTTGTCCGGTCTCGACGGTGCGCGGCCGACGGTGCGCGGCCTGCATTATGAATTCCGCGCCGCTCAGCCGGCGCCGCTGTTCAGACTGCTGGGCCTGCCTTTGGCCGGCGAACGCTGGAAGGGACTGGCGATTGCCGGCATCGCCGACGGCGGTTTTGATAAACTGACGGTTTCCGCCCGCGGCGAGGCCGGGGGCGCGCTGATCAGCGCCAATGGCAGTGTCAGCGACCCGACCGGGCGGCCCGGCTTCGACCTGGCGGTGGAGGTCAGCCACTCCAGTCTCGGCGAGTTTGTCGGCATGCTGGCTCCGGGGGCCGGCCTGAGGATGCCGGCCGGCGGGGCGGCGTTTTCCGGCAGGGTCATCGGCGATTGGGCGGCACTAGGCGTCAGCGATCTGCGGTTGCGGGCCGGACCGCTGGCGGCGGCCGGCGGCGCGCGGCTGAGCCTCGCCGGGCGGCCGCGCATCGAGCTCGACCTGCATACCGGGGAACTGCCGCTGCAGGCTTTTCTCGCACCGTCGCGGCCGGTCAGCGCGGTGCAGCGGGCGGAGGCGGCGGTGCCGGACAGGGTCAGGGCGATCGTGCCGGAGCAGGCGGCACCGCGGCCGGCGGTGCGTACCTCGGCACTGACGGCCCACTGGTCCGCCGAGATGCTTGACCTGTCCTGGCTGAAGCGCTTTGACGGCGAGCTGAAACTCGATGCCCGCGCCATTCTCTGGGGTAACTGGCGTTTCGACGCCGCCAGGCTGACCCTCGGCCTGGCCGACGGCTCGGCGACGCTCGCGGATCTGTCGGCCGAGCTGTGGCGAGGCCGGCTGACCGGCAAGGGCCGGGTGACGGCGGATGGCGGCATCGATGTCGATGCCGAGTTGCATGACATCGATATGCGCAATGCCCTTCTCGCGGTGGCCGGGCTGCAGATCGCCGAAGGCGCCGGCAATGCCCAGATGCATCTGGGCAGCAGCGGCTTGTCGGTGGCCGAATGGATCGGCCGTCTCTCCGGGAGCGGGCGCCTGGTGGTGAGCGACGGCAGTATCAGGGGATTCGACCTCAAAGCCGCCGACGAGCGGCTGCGCAATCCGGACACCGGCGGCGGGCTGTTGGGCCTGCTGCAGTCCGGGCTGACCGGCGGCGCCACCAGGATCCGCCAGCTCAGCGGCGACCTGCGGGTGAAAAACGGCATCCTCAGTTGCGACAATCTGGCCGTCGAGGCCGATGGCGGGACGGCCAAGGGCGCCGTCGAAATCAACCTTCCGGCCTATGTCATGGACGCTCACGCGGATTTCCGCATGGCCGGCGCTCCCGGCGCGCCGCCTTTGGTGCTGCGCGTCTTCGGTCCCCTGGAGGCACCGCGACGGGTCCTCGACATCAACCAGGTGGAGAGCTGGCTGGTGGGTCAGGGTCTGGCGAAAGGTCGGACGGCGAAGGATCTGTTGAAAAGCCTGCTGCCGTCAAAAGCGCCTGCAGATCATTAAGCACGAAGACCCTGAGCGCGCTGGACAGGTTGCCCTCGCGACGGCTGTCGATACCGGCGATCAGGGCATTGAGGGAAACTCCGCGCCGCGCCGCGATGGCCTTCAGGGCCAGCCAGAAATCCGCCTCGAGCGAAATGCTGGTGGCATGGCCGGCGATGGACACCGAACATTTGCGAATCGCGGGCGGCATCGTCTTCGTCTCCTTTAGGTCATTTCCTCCGGCCGGACCCAGCGGTCGAACTGTTCGGCGCTGATCAGGCCGCTGGCCAGGGCCGCCTGGCGCAGATCGAGGTCCTGGTCCTCGGCCAGGCGGGCGATGGCGGCGGTGGCATCATAGCCGATATGGGGCGCCAGCGCGCTGACCAGCATCAGCGAGCGCTGCACCAGGTCATCGAGGCGTTGGCGGTTGGCGCCGATGCCGGTGACGCAGCGATCGGTGAACGACAGGGCGGCGTCGGCCAACAGGCCGATGGATTGCAGCACCGCATCGGCGATCACCGGTTTGCAGGCATTCAGTTGCAATTGCCCGCCGGCCCCGGCGACGGTCACCGTCACATGGTTGCCGATCACCCGGGCGGCCACCATGATCAGGGCTTCCGCCTGGGTCGGGTTGACCTTGCCCGGCATAAACGACGATCCCGGTTCATTGGCCGGAAGAGTCAGTTCGCCCAGCCCGCAGCGGGGACCCGAGGCCAGCAGGCGGATGTCGTTGGCGATCTTGGTCAGGGAGACCGCCAGGGTGTTCAGTGCGGCCGAGCAATCGACCAGGGTGTCATGGGCGGCGATGGCGGCGAATGGATTGTCGGCGGCAACGAAGGGCAGGCCGCTCAATACGCTCAATTCGGCACAGAATGCCTTGGCGAAGCCGGGCGGCGCATTCAGTCCGGTGCCGATGGCGGTGCCGCCCTGGGCGACGCAGGCGAGGTCGGGCAAGACCGCCCGCAGACGCCGCAGGTTCTGTCCGATCTGCGCCGCCCAGCCGGAAAATTCCTGGCCGAGGGTCAGCGGCACGGCGTCCTGCAGATGGGTGCGGCCGATCTTGACCAGTTCGGCAAAGGACGCCGCCTTGTCGTTCAAGGCCAGATGCAGCCTTTCCAGCGCCGGAATCAGGCGCTTGGACAGATCGACGGCGACCGCCAGATGCATGGCGGTGGGAAAGCTGTCATTGGAGGACTGGCTCAGATTCACATGGTCGTTGGGATGGACCGGCGCCTTTTTGCCGAGCGGCTGGCCGAGCAGCTGGTTGGCCCGGTTGGCGATCACCTCGTTGAGGTTCATGTTGGTCTGGGTGCCCGAACCGGTCTGCCACACCACCAGGGGAAAATGGTCGGCGAGACGACCGTCGGCGATTTCCTCGGCGGCCGCGGCGATGGCCTGGGCGAGAGGGCCGTCAAGGACGCCGAGACTGTGGTTGGCCAGGGCGGCGGCTTTCTTCTGCACGGCGAAGGCGCGGATCAGCTGCTCCGGCATGCGGGTGTTGCCGATGGGGAAGTTTTCCAGGCTGCGCTGGGTGGTCGCTCCCCAATAGCGGTCGGCCGGTACCCTGACGGTTCCCAGCGCGTCTTTTTCCAGGCGATATCCGGTCATTTCGGGCCCTCCTGTTCCCAAACATGGGAACAGGAGGGAGAGCGTCAATGATTCAGGTCGGCGAAGAAATCATTGCCTTTGTCGTCGACGATGATGAAGGCGGGAAAATCCTTGACCTCGATTTTCCAGATCGCCTCCATGCCCAACTCGGGATATTCCAGCACATCGACCTTGCGGATGTGGTGCTGGGCCAGTCCGGCGGCGGCGCCGCCGACCGAGCCGAGATAGAAGCCGCCATGCCTTTTGCAGGCGTCGGTCACCACCTTGGCGCGATTGCCCTTGGCCACCATCACCATGCTGCCGCCATTGGCCTGCAACAGGTCGACATAGGAATCCATGCGGCCGGCGGTGGTCGGCCCGAAGGATCCCGACGCATAGCCGTCGGGAGTCTTGGCCGGACCGGCGTAATAGACCGGATGGTCCTTGAAATATTGCGGCAGACCTTCGCCGCGGTCGAGACGCTCCTTCAGCTTGGCATGGGCGATGTCGCGGGCGACGATCATCGGGCCGGACAAGGCGACGCGGGTGCGGATCGGATATTGGCTGAGGATGCGGCGGATCTCGTCCATCGGCTGGTTGAGGTCGATGCGGACCACATTGTCCATCAGCTTGCTGTGGTCGATTTCAGGCAGATACTGGGCCGGATCCTGCTCCAGCGTTTCCAGGAAGACGCCGTCCCTGGTGATCTTGCCCTTGACCTGGCGGTCGGCGGAACAGGAGACGCCGATCCCCACCGGGCAGGAGGCGCCGTGACGCGGCAGGCGAACCACCCGCACGTCATGGCAGAAATATTTGCCGCCGAACTGGGCGCCGATGCCCATATGGCGGGTCATTTCCAGGACCTTCGCCTCCATCTCGAGGTCGCGGAAGGCATGGCCGAATTTTCCCCCCGCCGTCGGCAGATGGTCGAGATATTTCGCCGAGGCCAGTTTCACCGTCTTCAGGTTCATTTCCGCCGAGGTGCCGCCGATGGCGATGGCCAGATGGTAGGGCGGACAGGCGGAGGTGCCCAGGGTGCGGATCTGCGCGTCGAGGAACTTGAGCAGCGATTCGGGGTTCAGCAGCGCCTTGGTCTGCTGGAAGAGATAGGTCTTGTTGGCCGAGCCGCCGCCCTTGGCCATGAAGAGGAATTTGTAGGCGTCGCCTTCGGTGGCGTAGAGGTCGATCTGCGCCGGCAGATTGTTGCCGGTATTGGCCTCCTCGTACATGTCGATGGCCGAAACCTGGCTGTAGCGCAAATTCATTTCGCGATAGGCCCGCGCGATGCCCTTGGACAGGGCGGCGGCGTCACCGCCGCCGGTCCACACGCGTTGGCCCTTCTTGCCCATGACGATGGCGGTGCCGGTGTCCTGGCACATGGGCAAGATCATGCCGGCGGCGATATTGGCGTTCATCAGCAGGTCAAGGGCGACGAAGCGGTCGTTTTCCGATGCCTCCGGGTCGTCGATGATGGACCGCAACTGCTTCAGATGGGCCGGTCGCAACAGATGCGACACCTGGCGGAAGGCCTCGGAGGCCAGCAGTTCGAGGGCGGTCGGCGCCACCATCAGCATCGAATTGCCTTTGAAATCCGCCACCGAGACATGGTCGGAGGTCAGGCGCGTATAGGGGGTGTCGTCGCCGGAGAGGGGAAATATTTCGGCGAATAAAGCAGTGTCAGCGGTCATGATAGCCCGGCAAGTTGGTCAGGGGGTCGGGGGCTAAAAAGCTATTTTTTACGAAAGGCGTCAAGTGCGATGACTTCCGCCCCGTCCGGCGGCTGCTTGTCGGAGTCTTCGGCAGGTCCTTCGGTCATTTCGCTGTCGGCCGAGCAATCGGTATGGCGACGGGCCGGATGGGTGGTGGCGATGCCGTCGACCTGGAACTGCAGGCCGAATTTTGCCGACGGATCGGCGAAGGCGGTGACCGCCGCGTAGGGCACATGCAGGCGTTCGTTGACGCGGTTGAAGGACAGGGTCACTTCGAACCATTCCGGCGTTACCTCGAGGCCCCAGAACTGATGCTGCAGCACGATGGTCATTTCCTCGGGGTAGCGGCTGCGGATATAATCGGCGATCTCGACGCCGGGATGTCCGGTGCGGAAGGTGATGTAGAAATGATGATTGCCCGGCAGCCCTTCCCGGCAAATCGTCAGCGCCTCGCGGAGCACGCCGCGCAAGGCTTCTTCGACCATTTTGTCGTACCGCAATACCGGACCGGACATTGAATTGGTTCCCGAACCACGTCAAAATAAGTGAGGGGCGTTCTGTTGCCCGGCGCCCCCCGGACCGCGCTTACCTATCAGGCAGCGAGAGCAACGACGTTATCGTTGGCACTTGTGTGTTTGGTCCGGTAACGGCGGTACCATGCCGAGCACAAGCCACATCTTTACCACGCGCGTCGATCCTGTTTCGCCCCCATAAGACCCGCCGCCCGATACGGCGATGATGGTGGAGGCGCCGGGTACCGCCCCCGGGTCCGCAACGCTTATTCCATATGGTGTTTAGCGCCATAGCCGGTTTCCCGGCGCCCGCATTATAGAGTGTCCGCACGGTTTGCGCCATAGGCGCGAAAGGCTCTAAGATGGCTGCCGAAGGTTTGATGAAGGATGTTGTCCGTTGAACCAGTATCTCGATCTTCTGCGCCGCGTGCGCGACGGCGGCAGTTTCAAGGCGGACCGCACCGGCACCGGCACCTACAGCCTGTTCGGCTGGCAAATGCGGTTCGACCTGGCCGCCGGTTTTCCGCTTCTGACCACCAAGAAGCTGCATCTGCCGTCGATCATCCACGAGCTGCTGTGGTTTCTCAAGGGCGATACCAATATCCGCTATCTCAAGGAAAACAACGTTTCGATCTGGGACGAATGGGCTGACGAGACGGGCGAGCTGGGGCCGGTCTACGGCTATCAGTGGCGGTCCTGGCCGGCGGCCGACGGGCGGCGGATCGACCAGATCACCGAGTTGCTGGCGCAGATCCGCGCCAATCCGGATTCCCGGCGTCTTATCGTCACCGCCTGGAATCCCGCCGATGTTGGGCGCATGGCGCTGCCGCCCTGTCATTGCCTGTTCCAGTTTTATGTCGCCGAGGGGCGTCTGTCCTGCCAGCTCTACCAGCGGTCGGCCGACATCTTCCTGGGGGTGCCGTTCAATATCGCCTCCTACGCCCTGCTCACATTGATGGTGGCGCAGGTGTCGGGGCTCAAGCCCGGCGATTTCGTGCACAGTTTCGGCGACGCCCATCTTTACGCCAATCACCTCGAACAGGCCGACCTGCAACTGTCCCGCCAGCCGCGGCCGCTGCCGGTGATGCGCCTCAATCCGGCGGTCGACGACCTGTTCGCCTTTACCTATGACGACTTCACCCTGGAAGGCTATGACCCCTATCCCCGCATCGCGGCGCCGGTGGCGGTGTGACGATGCTGTCGCTGATCGTCGCCGTGGCCGACAACGGCGCCATCGGCAAGGACAATGCGCTGCCCTGGCGGCTGCCCGAGGATCTGCGGTATTTCAAGCGGGTGACCATGGGCAAGCCGGTGGTGATGGGGCGCAAGACCTTTCTGTCGATCGGCAAGGCCTTGCCGGGGCGGCGCAATATCGTCGTCACCGGCACCGCCGGCTGGTCCGCCGAGGGCGTCGAGACCGCCGCCTCGCTGGCCGAGGCGCTGGCTCTGGCCGGCCAGACGGCCCGGGATAGCGAGGTCATGGTGATCGGCGGCGCCCGATTGTTCGACGCCGCCATCGGCCAGGCCGACCGCCTGTACCTGACCGAAGTGCACCGGGCCTTTGACGGCGACGTCTTTTTCACCCGGCCCGATCCGGCCGGATGGCGCGAAGTCAGCCGCCAGGATTACCCTGGCGAGCCGGCTTACAGCTTTGTCGTGTTGGAGAGAACGCCGGCGTAAAAAGATAGCGCTATCGCAGTTAAGTGTGGACACGAAGAAGTCAGTGGCACCGGCCTCCGTGCCGGTGTTTCGGCGAAGCCGAAAGCCGACTGTTTCCGTCGTTTTGCGCCAAAGACCGGCAGGGACGCCGGTCCCACTGAAAGAAAATTTTGTAATTCACAGTTAACTGCGATAGCGCTAAAAAAATCACCACCAAGGGCACAAAGATCACCAAGCCGCCTGAGGACTGTCAGCTTGGTGATCTTTGTGATCTTGGTGGTTGATATTTCTGCCCCTACTGCATGACGATCTTGGGGCCTTTCTTGGCCGCCTGCAGGACCTGCACCTTGTCCCAGACCTTGGCGGCGATGGCCATATAGGCCTTGGCGGCGGGGCTGTCGGGGCGGCTGGCGACCACCGGCTTACCGTCGTCGGAGGTGGTGCGGATGTCGATGTCCAGCGGCAGTTCGCCGAGGAAGTCGGCCGACAGGCGGGCGGCTTCCATGCGGGCGCCGCCATGGCCGAAGATATGGGCCTCATGGCCGCATTTGGGGCAATGATAGGTGCTCATGTTCTCGATGATGCCGAGCACCGGCACATTGACCTGACGGAACATGTTGAGCCCCTTGCGGGCGTCGAGCAGGGCGATGTCCTGCGGCGTCGAGACGATCACCGCGCCGGTCAGCGGCACCTTCTGGGTCATGGTCAGCTGGGTGTCGCCGGTGCCGGGCGGCATATCGACCACCAGCACGTCCAGCTTGCCCCAGTTGACGTCGCGCAGAAGTTGTTCCAGCGCTCCCATGACCATCGGTCCGCGCCAGACCACCGGACTGTCCTCGGGGACCAGGAAGCCGATGGACATCACCTTCAGCCCCCAGGCGTCGACCGGGTCCATGCTCTGGCCGTCGAGCGAGGTCGGCTGGGCGCCGGCGACCCCCAGCAGGCGGGGCTGCGAGGGGCCGAAGACATCGGCGTCGAACATGCCGACCGTCAGGCCCATGGCCTTGAAGGCAAGCGCCAGATTGGCGGCGGTGGTTGATTTGCCGACCCCGCCCTTGCCGGAGGCGACGGCGATCACCGTGGAGACTTCCGGCAGCAGCTTCTGTTCGGCGGCCTTTGGTCCATGCCCATGTCCATGGCCATGACCATGCCCATGTCCGTGGTCGTGGCTATGCCCGTGGTCATGGTGGCCATGGCCCTGAGCCTGCCCGGGGGCCCGCTCGGCGGTCAGCACCGCCGAGACCGTCAGCACGTCGGCCAGTTTCATCACCGCCTCCTCGGCGGCCTTGCGCAGGGGCTCCAGACGGGGGCCTCGCTCGGCGTCGACCTCGATGGCAAAGGCGACATGGCCGCCTTTCGTCGCCAGGCCGCTGATCATGCCGAGGCTGACGATGTCCTGCCCGCGGTCGGGGTCGATGACCTTGCGCAACGCGGACAGGATTTCCTGCTCTTTAACCTCGGACATGCTTGAATTCTCCCTGGATTTACTACTAACCTCGTGCGCATTGCGCGCCGGCCCCGACTGACATATAAGGCGCTTGGCCCAGGTTGCAAAGTTGAAAGCGCATCCTGGGCGCAGTCCGGCAGACCCTTCATAGAACAGGGATATCGATCATGCCATGGAACCAGCAGGGCGGCAGCGGCGGCGGTCCCTGGGGCGGCGGCCAGGGTGGGCCTTGGGGCCGGGGCTCGCCGGGCGGTGGCGGACAGCCCCCGGATATCGAGGAACTGCTGCGCCGGACTCAGGAAAAGTTCCGCCAGTCCATGCCGACCAATTTCGGCGGCGGCCGCGGCGTCGCCCTGGTGGTGCTGGCCGGGCTGGTGCTGTGGGGGCTGACCGGCTTCTACAAGGTCAATCCCGACGAGCTGGGGGTGGTATTGCGCTTCGGCCGCTTCGTCGGCTTCACCGAGCCGGGGCTCAACTATCATTTGCCGAGCCCCATCGAATCGGCGCTGACGCCGGCCGTCACCCATGTCAACCGGATCGAGCTGGGCTACCGTTCGCAGGGCGAAAAGCGGACCGCCGGGTCCAACCGCGCCTCCGTCGAGGAAAGCCTGATGCTGACCGGCGACGAGAACATCATCGACATCAATTTCTCGGTGTTCTGGAAAATCGGTGAAAAGCCGGACGACGCGGAAAAATACCTGTTCAACATCCGCGATCCCGAGGGAACCGTCAAAGTGGTGGCGGAATCGGCGATGCGCGAGATCATCGGCCAGTTGCCCATCCGCGCGCCGCTGTTCGAGAACCGCCAGTCCATCGGCGACCGCACCCGGGTGCGCATGCAGGAACTGCTGGATTCCTACAATTCGGGGATCCGGGTGACCCAGGTGCAGCTGCTCAAGGCCGATCCGCCGGCCGAGGTTATCGACGCCTTCAACGACGTGCAGCGGGCCAAGGCCGACCAGGAACGCCTGCGCAACGAGGCGGAAGCCTATCGCAACGACATCATTCCGCGGGCCCGCGGCGAGTCCGAGCGCATCATCCAGGAGGCGCAGGCCTATCGCGAACAGGTCACCGACCTGTCGCAGGGTGAGGCCAAGCGCTTCACCTCGGTACTGCAGGCCTACCGCCTGGCGCCGGAGGTAACGGCGCGCCGGCTGTATATCGAAACCATGGAAGAGGTGCTGAAGGGGGCGCGCAAGGTGGTTCTCGATCCCCAGGCCAAGAACCTCGTTCCCTATCTGCCGTTGCCCGATCTCAGCAAGGCGTCGACGCCCGCAGCCGCCCAGGGAGGCGCCAAATGAACCGACTTCCCATGGCCGCCGGCGCCGTCCTGCTGGCAGCGCTGCTGGTGATCGCCATCTCGTCGCTGTTCACCGTCCAGCAGGGCGAGCAGGCGCTGGTCCTGCGCTTCGGCGCCATCGCCAATGCCGACCATCCGGTGATGGAACCCGGACTGCATGTGAAAAAGCCGTTCATCGAGGATGTGGTGCGCTTCGACGCCCGCCTTCTGGACCTCGACCCTCCGGCCGAGCAGGTGATCCTGGCCGACCAGAAGCGCATTGAGGTGGACACCTACACACGGTTCCGCATCGCCGACCCGATCCTCTTCTATCAGTCGGTGCGGAGCGAGGAAAAGGCCCGCGAGCGGTTGCGCGAGATCGTCAACAACTCGGCGCGCCGCGTGCTTGGCAATGTCACGCTGCCCAGCGTGCTGTCGGCGGAACGCGAGCAGATCATGCACGAGATCCAGCATGAGGTCAGCGACAACGCCAAGTCGCTGGGGCTCGCGGTGGCCGATGTGCGGCTGCGCCGGGCCGATCTGCCCCCGGAAACCAGCCAGGCGATTTTCCGCCGCATGGAATCGGAGCGCCAGCGCGAAGCCGCCGAAGCCCGCGCCCAGGGTGCCGAACGGGCGCAGCAGGTGCGCGCCAGCGCCGAGCGCGAGCGCACCATCATTCTCGCCGAGGCGCAGCGTAGCGCGCAGATCCTCCGCGGCCAGGGCGAGAACGAGGCCAACCGCGCCTATGCCGAAGCCTTCGGCGCCGATCCGGCGTTCTTCGCCTTTTACCGTTCGCTGTCCGCCTATAAGCAGTCCCTGGGCGACGGCCAGACGACCTATGTGCTGACACCGGACAGCGACTTCTTTCAATACTTCGCCAAGGCGCCCAACCGTCATTGACCGCAGCCGCCGGCAAACCTAAATGGTAATGACTTTTTTTTCCTTAGGAGCC
Organism: Rhodospirillaceae bacterium; assembly: GCA_013349665.1. GTDB lineage: Bacteria > Pseudomonadota > Alphaproteobacteria > Rhodospirillales > Magnetospirillaceae > DUZF01. The sequence continues at coordinate 12,381 of DUZF01000061.1, forward strand.
AATTCGGTGACACCAAGACTTTCCGGCCGTGCGGCTCCTGCCGCGGCCCTGAGACTGCTGACCAGCCTTGCCGTGGCGGTGGTGATCTGCCTGGCCCCGGCCGCCCGCGCCAACCCCGGGCCGGACAGCTTCGCTGATCTGGCCGAACGGCTGCTGCCGGCGGTGGTCAATATCTCGACCACGCAAACGCTGAAGAACCCCGAACGCGCCCCCGATATGCCGCAATTCCCGCCGGGTTCGCCGTTCGAGGAGTTCTTCAAGGATTTCATGGAAAAGCACGCCAATCCGGATTCGACACCGCGGCGGGCGACGGCGCTGGGGTCGGGCTTCATCATCGATGCCGGCGGGCTGGTGGTGACCAACAACCATGTCATCGCCGATGCCGACGAGATCACCGTCATCCTGCATGACGGCACCGCCAGCAAGGCTGAGGTGGTGGGCCGCGATGCCAAGGCCGACCTGGCCTTGCTCAGGATCAAGACGACGGCGAAGCTGAGTTCGGTCGGGTTCGGCAATTCCGACGACATGCGGGTCGGCGACTGGGTGGTGGCCATCGGCAACCCCTATGGCCTTGGCGGCACGGTGACCGCCGGCATCGTCTCGGCCAGGTCACGCGACATCAACGCCGGGCCCTATGATGATTTCATCCAGACCGACGCCGCCATCAACAAGGGTAATTCCGGTGGCCCGCTGTTCAACCTCAAGGGCGAGGTGATCGGCATCAATACCGCCATCTTCTCCCAGTCCGGCGGCTCGATCGGCATCGGTTTCTCGATTCCCTCCAACCTCGCCAAGCCGGTGATCGCCGATCTGCAGAAATACGGCAAGACGCGGCGCGGCTGGCTGGGGGTGCGGATCCAGTCGGTGACTGACGAAATCGCTGAGAATCTCGGGCTGAAGGATCAGCACGGGGCGCTGGTGGCCAGCGTCAGCCCGAATGGGCCGGCGGCCAAGGCGGGGATCAAGGCCGGCGACGTCATCAGCCGTTTCGACGGCAAGGAAATCAACGAGATGCGCCGCCTGCCGCGGATGGTGGCGGAGACCCAGATCAACAAGGAAGTCGACGTCGAACTGTGGCGCGACGGCAAGAAGCTGCAGGTCAAGGCGGTGGTCGGCGAATTGACCGATGCCGGCGAAGCCGAACTGACCAAGACCTCTGAAAAGGCCGAACCCAAGCATGACAGTGGCCAGACCAAGGTTTCCAGCGTCGGCCTGGCGGTTTCCGCCATCAGCCCGCCGCTGAAGGAGCGCTACGATCTGCCGGCGGACGCCAAGGGCGTGGTGGTGACCGATGTCACCGCCGGCGGGATGGCGGCCGAGAAAGGCATCCGCTTGGGCGATCTGATCGTCGAGGTGGCGCAGGAGGCGGTGAAATCGCCGGCCGACTTTGCCGCCAAGATCGAGGAGGCCCGCAAGGCTGGCCGCAAATCGGTGCTGTTGCTGGTACAAAGCGATGCCGGGGTGCATTTCGTGTCGCTCCGCCTCGATGGTCCCATCAAGAAGGAAAGTGCACGCTGATCATGCCGCTGCCGTTGTTCCGCCCGTTTCCGGGCCTGCGTCCCAACCTCCAGTTCGCCGCGGAAGTGGCGGCGCCCCCCTATGACGTCCTGTCCAGCGACGAGGCGCGGCAGCTGGCGGCCGGCAAGCCGCGGAGCTTCCTGCATATCTCGAAGCCGGAGATCGATCTGCCCGAGGGCATCGATGTCTATTCGGCGGCGGTCTATGCCAAGGGGGCGGAAAATCTGCGCCGCATGATCGACGACGGCGTGCTGCTGCGCGATCCGGCGCCCTGTTTCTATGTCTACCGGCTGGAAATGGGCGACCATCGGCAGACCGGCATCGTCGGCGGCGGTTCGGTGGCGGCCTATGACGTCAACCGCATCCGCAAGCATGAGTTCACCCGGCCCGACAAAGAGGACGACCGGGTGCGCCAGATCGACGCCTGCGACGCCCAGACCGGTCCGGTGCTGCTGGCGCATCGCAATACGCCGGCTCTGGCCGAGGTGATCGCCGCCACCGTGGCCAAGCCGCCGGTGCTGCGCATCCAGGCGGTGGACGGTAATACCCATAGCCTGTGGGTGGTCGACGATGCCCAGCGCCAGGCGGTCATCGTCAGCGAGTTCGACGCCATGACGGCGCTCTACATTGCCGACGGCCATCACCGTTCGGCCGCCGCCTCGCGGGTGGCGGCGGCGCGGCGGCGGCCGGGAGCGGCCGAGGCGGCGGCGGAGTCCTTCCTGGTGGTCAGCTTTCCCATCGAGGAAATGAAGATCTTCGACTACAACCGGGTGGTTCGCGATCTGCATGGCCTGACCCGCGAGCAATTCCTGGCGGCACTGGCCGCCGAATTCGAGGTGACGGCGGTGTCCGGCCAAGCCCGGCCGACCGAGCCAAGGAAGATCGGACTTTATCTGCCCGGCCAGTGGTATCAGCTGTCGCTGAGGAAGCCCCTGCCGCCGGCCAGTGATCCGGTGGCCCGTCTTGATGTCAGCCTGTTGACCGACCGCCTGCTGGCGCCGGTGCTGGGCATCGCCGATCTGCGCAAGGACAAGCGGATCGATTTCGTCGGCGGCAAGCGCGGCCTGGGAGAACTCGAGCGCCGCGTCGATTCCGGCGAGATGGCGGCGGCTTTCGCCCTGTTCGCCACCCGCATGGAAGATCTGGTGGCGGTCGCCGATGCCGGCCAGGTGATGCCGCCGAAGTCCACCTGGTTCGAGCCCAAGCTGGCCGACGGCATGGTGTCCTATCCCTTGACCTGGGCTTGACGACCCTCAACAACGCCCCTCTCGTCGTCATCGGCGGCCCCACCGCCTCGGGCAAGTCGGCGCTGGCCCTGGCCCTGGCCCGGGAATTCGACGGCGTCGTCATCAATGCCGATTCCATGCAGGTCTATGATGCCCTGCCGATCCTGACGGCGCGCCCCGGCGCCGCCGAACAGGCCCTGGCGCCGCACCGTCTTTACGGCGTGCTGGCCGCCGACGATCGCTGTTCCGCCGGCCGTTGGCAGGCGATGGCGGCGGCGGAATGCCGCGCCGCCTGGGCGGATG
>DUZF01000062.1 GCA_013349665.1 Rhodospirillaceae bacterium
ATACCGAGGACAACCTGCCCGACGACCTGCCCGTCGACGGCAATGAGGGGCCCCTGCACCAGGTGATGGTCAACCTCCTGCAGAATGCCGTCGACGCCCTGGCACAGGTGGCGCAGCCGACCATCTCGGTCAGCGGCCGCCAGGTCGGCGAACAGGTGGTGGTGGTGGTGCGCGACAACGGTCCGGGGATCGATCCCGATCATCTGCTGAAGGTGTTTGATCCCTTTTTCACCACCAAGCCGGTGGGGCAGGGCACCGGTCTCGGCCTGTGGGTCAGCTGGAGCATCATCCGCGATCACGGCGGCGTCATCGAGACCGCCAACGCCCCCGACGGCGGCGCCGCCTTCACCATTATTCTTCCTGGCATTTTCCCCGGCGCCCATGCTTGAGGTGGTCAATCTGCGCCGCAGCGGCCTGGCGCCGGTATCCCTCAGCCTGGCGGCCGGCGAATGCGTCGCCGTGCAGGGACCGTCCGGCGCCGGCAAGTCGCTGATGCTGCGGGCGATCGCCGATCTCGATGTCAATGACGGCGAGGTCAGCCTCGACGGCGTCGGCCGCGATGCCGTCAGCGGACCGCAATGGCGCCGCCAGGTCGGCTATGTGCCGGCCGAACCGGGATGGTGGGCGGATCGGGTGGGCGAGCATTTCCGCGACTGGGCGGCGCTGCTGCCCTGGGCGGAACGGCTGCTGCTGCCGGCCGAGGCGGCGGCCTGGCCGATGACCCGGCCGTCCACCGGCGAACGCTGCCGGCTGGCCCTGCTGCGGGCGCTGGAGATGGCGCCGCGGATGTTGCTGCTCGACGAGCCGACGGCGGCACTGGACCCGCTGGCGACGGCGGCGGTCGAGGCGCTGGTCGGCGAGCGGGTGGCGGCGGGGCTGGGGGTGCTGTGGGTCACTCATGACGCCGTACAGGCGGCGCGGGTGGCCGGCCGCATCCTCAGGATCAGCCAGGGGAGGCTGGAATGACCGGCTATGTCAGTCTCAGCGCCTGGGATCTCGGACTTGCCAGCCTGCTGGTGTTCGCCAATGCCGGGCTGTCGCTGGCGCTGCGCCTCGACCTGCACGGACGCTTGCTGATCGCCGCCGCCCGCATGGTGGCGCAGCTGTCGCTGATGGGTCTGGTTCTTGTCACCCTGTTCGCCCTGGTGTCGCCCTGGTGGACGGCCCTGGCCGCCCTGGTGATGGTCGGATTCGCCGGACGCGAGGCGGCGGCCCGGCAGGACCGGCCGCTGACCGGGTGGTGGTCCTACGGCATCGGCACCACCAGCATGATGACGGCAGCCACCCTGGTCACCGTCTTCGCCCTGACCACCGCGCTCAGGCCCGATCCCTGGTATGACCCGCGTTATGCCATCCCCTTGCTGGGCATGGTGCTGGGCAACACCATGACCGGGGTGTCGCTGGGGCTCAACGGGCTGGCCACCGGCCTGGTCACCCGCCGCGCCGGCGTCGAGGCCCGCCTGATGCTGGGGGCCAGCCGCCATGAGGCGCTGCGGCCGGTGGTGCGGGCGGCGCTGCGCAACGCCATGATGCCGATCGTCAACGCCATGTCGGCCACCGGCGTGGTATCGCTGCCCGGCATGATGACCGGGCAGATCCTCGGCGGGGTGGCGCCGGCGGAGGCGGTCAAATATCAGATCCTGATCATGTTCCTGATCGCCGGCGGCACCGGCATCGGCGCGGTGACGGCGGTGCTGGGCGGAAGCTGGCGCCTCACCGACCATCGCCATCGGCTGCGCCTCGACCGCATCGGAGGGTGAGAGGGATGGACCAGTATTTTTATGAACCGGCCAAGGGCCACGGCCTGCCCCGCGATCCCTTCAAGGCCATCGTGGCGCCGCGGCCGATCGGCTGGATCTCCAGCCGCGACGGCGAGGGACGAGCCAATCTGGCGCCCTACAGCTTCTTCAACGCCTTCTGCGATGTGCCGCCCATCGTCGCCTTCGGCAGCGGCGGTCGCAAGGACAGCCTGCGCAATATCGAAGACACCGGGGAATTCGCCGTCAATTTCGTCTCCGTGGACCTGGCCGAGGCGATGAACCGCAGCTCGGCGCCGTTTCCGCGCGGGGTCGACGAAATGGCGGCGGTGGGGCTGGCGGCGGCGCCCTGCAGACTGATTGCCGCGCCGCGGGTCGCCGACAGCCCGGCGGTGCTGGAATGCCGGCTGCTGCGGATCCTGCCCCTCGATGACCTGGAGGGCCGTCCCACCGACAGCTACGCGGTCTTCGGCCAGGTGGTCGGCGTTCACATCAACCAGCGCTTCCTGGTCGACGGGCTTTTCGATACCGGTGCCGCGCAACCGCTGATGCGGGCCGGCTACATCGCCGATTATGTGGCGGTCGGCCCCTCCGCCATGGTCAAGATGCGCCGGCCGAAGACCGTGGAAGAGGCGATGGACTTGCTATAACGTTGTCTTGAGCATACGTTATAGAAGATAGTGATTGCTCAAGTGCACGTGATGTCGACACCACATAGACCCAATATCTCTGCCAGGAGGGCCATCAAGAAGATCGGCGCCGACCTCAGGACCGCGCGCCTTCGGCGCCGGTTGGGCACCCAGATCGTGGCCGAGCGCGCTTTCATCTCGCGCGGCACGCTGGTGCGCGTCGAGAAGGGAGATCCCGCTGTTGGGATCGGGATCTATGCCAGTGTCATGCATGCGCTCGGATTACTCGACCGATTACCGGACGTCGCGGCCCCCGATAGTGTCGGCGAACTGCTGGAGGCGGAGCGTTTGCCGCAGCGAATTCGCGCGAGGAAATCCGATGTCTGAAATCGAAGTCCACATCGACATCCATGGTGGCACACGGCGTGTCGGCACCATGCGCATCATCGGCAAGGATGGTCGGATGGCGACGACGTTTCAATATTGTGCTGAATGGCTCGACTTCGGCGGACGTTTTTCTTTGGAGCCCGGCATTCAGGTTGGCGCAGGCATCCACACGCCCGGGGCAGGACGGGAGATGTTTTCAAGCCTCGGCGATTCGGCTCCCGACACCTGGGGGCGCCGTCTGATGCAAAGGATGGAGCGCCGCAATGCCGAGCGGGAAGGGCGCCATGTCCGGACTTTGATGGAGATCGATTATCTCCTCGGCGTCGCCGATGTCGCAAGGATGGGTGCGCTTCGGTTCCGCCGCATCGGGCAGGAGGCGTTTCAGACCCCGTTGGAGCGCGGCCGTGCTGTGCCCATGTTCGTCGAGTTGCCACGTCTCCTGTCGGTCACTGAGAAAGTCCTTCGGGATGAAGACACCGATGAAGACCTGTTGTTGTTGTTCGCTCCCGGGTCATCTCTCGGCGGCGCCAGACCGAAGGCGTCCGTGTTGGATCGCGACGGTCACCTTTCGATCGCGAAATTTCCGAGGGACGACGACGACTACGATATCGGTGCATGGGAACATGTCGCGTTGACCTTGGCGGAACGCGCGGGAATCCGTGTCGCCGAGCACCGGATCGAGAAGGTGGCGGGCAAGACCGTCATGCTTTCGCGTCGTTTTGATCGTGATGGCGGCAAGCGCATAGTCTTTCTATCGGCCATGGCGATGATGGGATTGAAAGACGGCGACCGCGGCAGCTATCCCGAGTTGGCTGACCTGCTCCGCAGCCACGGTTCCCAGCCAAGAACTGACGCGATTGAGTTGTTCCGGCGTATGGCATTCAACATCCTGGCGCGCAATCTTGACGACCATCTGCGGAACCACGGTTTCCTTTGGTCCGGCAACAATGGGTGGACGCTGGGTCCGGCATACGACCTCAACCCGGTCCCTGCCGATTTGAAGTCGCCCATGCTCTCAACCAATATCAACCTGGATGAGGGAACCTGTTCCGTCAGTTTGGCGCTGGATTCGGCAGAGTATTTTGGCCTGGACGTCCGCAAGGCGCGCGCCATATTCGCCGAAGTCGCCGCAGCGGTATCGGGCTGGCGCGAGGTTGCTCAAGACGGGGGCATTAAGCCTGCGGAGATCAATCGCATGAAAAGTGCCTTCGAGCACCGGGAGTTGCGGGAGGCCATGGTGGAGCGGCCTGTTCCGGGCTTTGATGTCAAATCGGTGTCGGTTGCGACGCCACGGGGACTAGGCAAAACCAGGTAAAGTCGTTTTAAAACAATGGCCTCCGAAGTGTTCTTCACACCAGGGAGGCCATCGAAAATCCCCACGAAGCCCCGCCGGTCGGCGGGGCTTCGGATCGATCAGACGCTGTAATACATCTGGAATTCGATCGGGTGCGGGGTGTGCTCGAACTTGTAGACTTCTTCCCAACGCAGCTCCATGTAGCTGTCCAGGAAGTCCTTGGAGAACACGTCGCCTTTCAACAGGAACTCGTAGTCCTTTTCCAGGCTGGTCAGGGCGTCGCGCAGGCTGCCGCAAACGGTGGGCACCTGGGCGAGTTCGGCCGGCGGCAGGTCATAGAGGTTCTTGTCGATCGGGTCGCCGGGGTGGATCTTGTTCTGGATGCCGTCGAGGCCGGCCATCAGCATGGCGGCAAAGGCCAGATAGGGGTTGGCACCCGGATCCGGGAAGCGAACCTCGACCCGCTTGCCCTTCGGGCTGGAGGCGTAGGGGATGCGGCAGGAGGCGGAACGGTTGCGGGCCGAATAGGCCAGCAGCACCGGCGCTTCGAAGCCGGGGATCAGCCGCTTGTAGCTGTTGGTCAGCGGGTTGGTGATGGCATTCAGCGCCTTGGCATGCTTGATGATGCCGCCGATGTAGTAGAGCGCGTTCTCCGACAGGTCGGCATAGCCCGAGCCGGCGAACAGCGGCTTACCGGACTTCCAGATGGACTGGTGGACATGCATGCCCGACCCGTTGTCGCCGAAAATCGGCTTGGGCATGAAGGTCGCCGTCTTGCCGTAGCTGTGGGCGACGTTATGGACGACATATTTGTAGATCTGCATGCCGTCGGCGGCCGAGACCAGCGGGGCGAACTTGACGCCCAGTTCGCTCTGCGAAGGGGCCACTTCGTGGTGATGCTTCTCGATCGGCAGGCCCATATCGCCCATGACGGTCAGCATTTCGGCGCGCATGTCCATCTGGCTGTCGATCGGCGGCACCGGGAAATAGCCGCCCTTGATGGCCGGACGATGGCCGGAATTGCCTTCCGGGAATTTCTTGCCGGTGACATAGGGGCCTTCTTCCGAATCGAGCTTGTAGAAGACCGAGTTCATGTTGACTTCGAAGCGGACGTCGTCGAACACGAAGAATTCGGCTTCCGGCCCGAAGAAGGCGGTGTCGCCGATGCCGGTGGCGGCCAGGTGCTTTTCGGCGCGCTTGGCGATCGAGCGGGGGTCGCGGTCATAGAGCTGGCCGGTCAGCGGCTCGACGATGTCGCAGAACAGGATCAGCTGGGTCTGGGCGGCGAAAGGATCGATGACGGCGGTCGACAGGTCGGGCTTCAGCGTCATGTCCGATTCATTGATGGCCTTCCAGCCGGCGATGGACGAGCCGTCGAACATGATGCCCTCGTTCAGCGTGTCCTCATCCATGGTGCTGACATGCTGGGCGGTGTGCTGCCACTTGCCGCGGGGGTCGGTGAAACGCAGATCGACGTATTTGACGTCGTGTTCCTTGATCAGTTCGAGAACTTTCTTCGCGTCGGACATGGTCATATTCCCATTGGTTGAAACAAATGTGATTGGCAATGGCGGAGGGCTGGAAGCCTACGGCCGGTCAGGCCGCGGCGTCCTTTTGCCGCCGATGAGGTTCAGATGGCGTCTCCGCCCCGTTCACCGGTACGGATGCGTATGGCTTCTTCGACCGGACAAACGAATATTTTGCCATCACCAATACGGCCCGTGTGTGCCGCCTGCTGAATGGCCTCGATGGCGCGTTCTACGAGGTTGTCCTCGATGACGAGCTCGATCTTCACCTTTGGCAGGAAGTCCACGACATATTCGGCGCCACGATACAGTTCCGTATGGCCTTTTTGCCGCCCGAAACCCTTGGCTTCGGTGACGGTGATGCCCTGCAGGCCGATTTCATGAAGGGCTTCCTTCACTTCGTCGAGCTTGAACGGCTTGATGATCGCTTCGATCTTCTTCATATACCCCCGGGAGCGCGGCTTTATATTGAGATCCGATTGCGTCGAAACGCGAAAACCATTTAGCACGGCGCGTGCCAACTGGGCTATGGCGAAAATGACCGAATATGGCGGGAATTTTTCACCATTTTTAGCTGTTGCTCTTTTTTTCGACAAACACTGCTGAAATCTTTGGCAGAGCTGGCGCGCAAAAGGGCAGCTGTGTTAGATCACTTGCCATGAAGGACGCGAATTCGATCTTCGCCGCCTGCGGCACCACCATCTTCGAGGTGATGTCGCGTCTCGCGGTCGAGCATGGGGCGATCAATCTCGGCCAGGGTTTTCCCGAGGGACTCGAGCCGCCGGCCCTGCTGGCCGAGGCCGCCAGGGCGGTGGCCGCCGGTCCCCACCAATATCCGCCGATGATGGGTATCGAGGCGCTGCGCCGGGCGGTGGCTGCCCATGCGCTGCGGTTTTACGACCTTGAGGTCGATCCGATGACCGAGGTGATGGTCACTTCGGGGGCCACCGAGGCGCTCGCCGACTGCCTGTTCGGCCTGATCGAGCCGGGCGACGAGGTGGTGCTGATCGAACCGCTGTATGACAGCTATCTGCCGATCGTGCGGCGCGCCGGCGGCACGGCCCGCCTGGTGCGGCTGGAACCGCCCCATTGGACCCTGCCGCGCGACCAGTTGCGGGCCGCCTTCAGCCGCCGCACCAAACTGATGATCCTCAATTCGCCGATGAATCCCACCGGCAAGGTTTTCACCTCGGAGGAACTGGACTTCATCGCCGGGCTGCTGATCGAACACGACGCCTATTGCGTCTGCGACGAAGTCTATGAACACCTGACCTATGACGGCATCGGGCATCTGCCGCTGATCACCCGTCCGGGCATGCGCGAGCGATGCCTGAGAATCGGGTCGGCCGGCAAGACGTTCTCGCTGACCGGCTGGAAGGTCGGCTATGTCACCGCCTGTCCGGCCTTGCTGACGCCGGTGGCCAGGGCCCATCAGTTCCTGACCTTCACCACGCCGCCGCATCTGCAGCAGGCGGTGGCCTTCGGCCTGGCCAGCGAGGATGAGTATTACCGCAGCCTCTCGGTCGACCTGGCGGGCCGGCGCGATCGCCTGGCCGAGGGTCTGACCGCCATCGGCTTCGAGATGCTGCCGGCCGGCGGCAGTTACTTCCTGGTGGCCGATTTCCGCCGGCTGGATACCGCCGCCGACGACCTGGAATTTTGCCGGCGGCTGACCATCGAGGCGGGTGTGACCGCGGTGCCGGTGAGCATCTTCTATCAGGCCGGCGCCATCCGGCATTATGTCCGCTTCTGTTTCGCCAAGCGCCGCGACGCCCTGGACGAGGCGCTCAACCGTCTGACCCGTTTTTTTGGCCATCTGTGACCCTTGACGAGGGATCGGGCTATAGGCTAGACATCGGCACTCGGTGGCGGGTGTAGCTCAGTTGGTTAGAGCGCCAGGTTGTGGTCCTGGATGTCGCCGGTTCGAACCCGGTCACTCGCCCCATTTTCCTATTTTTTTCAATAGCTTATGAATTCACCCAAAATCGTGTTTGTCACTTTTTTTGGGCAATATTATCACTTTGCTCATTCTTTGTTCTCATCATCACAGTCGGTTTTGCCCTGAGCCAGCGTCTTCATGGCACTCTACATCATACAGCCAGCAATTACGCTTGACGTAACGCCTAACGATTCTGCATGCTGCCGCTATGATCAAGACGTTTGCCGACAAGGACACCAGAGAATTTTTCGAGGGGCAACGGGTTCGGGCGTTCGAGCCGATTGCCGACCAAGCACGTCGGCGGCTTGACTCCCTGGTCGTTACGGAAACCCTGCGCGAATTGCAGGCCCGACCGGGTAATCGATTTGAGGCATTAAAGGGCGACAGGTTGGGTCAATACAGTGTGCGGATCAACGCTCAATGGCGGATTTGCTTTCGCTGGGAACCCAAGACGACCGAACTGCCGCAGCAAGAAATCAAGACCGATCCTTTGGACGTTCCTGGCGATGCGGTGGACGTGCTGATCATCGACTATCATTGATGTGGTGCAGGTCATGGAGAGCGTGATGGCGAATTATCCATTTCAGTCTGACGGGCTACCAGCGATCCATCCAGGCGAGCATCTGCGGGATGATTTGGATGCCCTTGGATTGTCGGCGGCTGAGTTGGCTCGGCGGTTGAAGGTGCCAACCAATCGGGTGACCGAGGTGCTGAATGGGCGTCGGTCGGTAACTGCTGACACGGCGTTACGACTGGGGCAATTCTTTGGGACTGGCCCAGACCTTTGGCTGCGTCATCAGCAGCGATTTGACCTTAAGAAAGCCGTTGCCGAAATCGGGTCTGAGGTCGCAACAATCCAGCGATACGATCCAAATGGGAACGGGGCTTGCGAACCTCTGCATGCCGGTCGGTGATGGGGGAACGCTCAAAAAGACAGGAGTTGTGGTCCTGGATGTCGCCGGTTCGAACCCGGTCACGCGCCCCAATTTCCTTAAACCAATTCGTTTCCTTCGCTGAAGCCCAGCCATTTTGACAGGGTTACCTGCAGCGCATCGGATCGCAGCGGCTTGCTGAGAAAATCGTTCATACCGGCATCCATGCAGATTTGCCGGTCCTCTTCAAAGGCATTGGCGGTCAGTGCGATGATCGGCGTCTTGGTATAGCCGGTCAAAGTTCGGATAACCCGGGTCGCCGACAAACCGTCCATGACCGGCATCCGCATATCCATCAGGATCAGGTCATAGGAGGCGGTCATCGCCATCTCGACGGCGATCTTGCCGTTCTCCGCCACATCGGCATGAATGCCGGCCTTGCTTAACAGAAGTCTCATGACCTCGCGGTTCATCTCGGTATCTTCCGCCAGGAGAAGGCGGAAGCCGGAGAAATCGCGCAGTTCACGCCTTGGCCCAACGGCGGCGGCGGGCTCGATTTGCGTGTCGGCGGCGGTCTCGGGCTGCAGCAGGGCGGTAAACCAGAAGCGGCTGCCCTGGTTTAAACTGCTGTCCACCCCGACCTGGCCGCCCATCAGCGTGACCAGCTGTTTGGTCAGGGCCAATCCCAGACCGGTGCCGCCGAACTGGCGGGTGGTGGACATGTCGGCCTGCTCGAAGCGCGAGAACAGCCGGGGCAGGACCTCGGCGTCGATGCCGAGGCCGGTGTCGGTAACCACGAAGCGTAGCAGGAGTCCGTTGGCGCCCGCCTGGTCCACAGCCACATGGATTTCGACGGATCCCGCCGGCGTGAATTTCAGGGCATTGGTCACATAGTTGAACAGACATTGTTTCAGACGCAATTCGTCGCCCAGCAAGCGGTCGGGAACCTCCGGGTCGATCGCCACCCGCAAGGCCAGGCCCTTGCCGGCGGCGATCGGCAGGAAATGGTCGCAGACGCCGGCAATCAGGCTTCGCAGGGCAAAGCTTCGGACATTGAGCGAAAGTTTTCCGGACTCGACTTTCGACATATCGAGGACGTCGTTGATAATGGCCAGAAGATGATTGGCCGCCTGATCGATCTTATCGAGTTGCTGGAGGTGATCGGAATTCTCGACGCTGCGACGCAGGTTATCGGTAAAGCCGACAATCACGTTCATCGGCGTGCGGATCTCATGGCTCATATTGGCAAGAAAACTCGATTTGGCGGCGCTCAGGCGTATCGCATGTTCTTTCGCCTCCAGCAGGTCCTTCTGGGCCCGACGCAGCACCGTGACATCCGAGATCAGCCAGATCGTGCCCTTTTCCGGCGCATGGGCGTCGACCATCGAGCCGACGAATTCGCAGATAATCTCGCTGCCATCCTTGTGATGGGTGGCCAGATCGAAGCGATGGCTGACGGCTCCGGAGGCAAAGGCTGTAAAGATCTCCTGTCCGAAGCTTTCACAGGCTTCGTCGGATTTATAAAGAGGTCGCGTGGTTTGATTGATTAATTCAGCTGATTCATAGCCGAATATTTTTTCAATCGCTTTATTCACCCTGACAATATGCCTGCCGACAATGTGGGCGATGCCGATACTGGCATTTTGAAAGATGATGTCCAATTCAGACAGAGCTTGCGAAAGGTGCTCTGACTTGCTTACCAATTCGCCGCTTTTCAGCTGGGTATCGCGAAAGAGAAGTTTCTGGCGCTGGCCCGAAACGTAGCCGAACAGGGCGACCAGCATGCTCACCCCGCCCGCGGCGACGATCAGCAGATAGGCGGCGTTGCGCAGGGACTCGGTGGCCGCCTTGGCCCGCTGTTTGGCGATAACGGCGGTATCGGTAATGATCGCCGAAAGTTGCGCCGAGAGTTCCTCTACCCGGGCATTGTAAGGTTTGATGAAGGCGATCGCCGTCTTGGCATCAATTTCCAGGGTCGAGCCGATCCAATTGATGGCGTCTTCGTAATCCCTGAGGTCATTGATGAAATGATCCAAGGTTTCGCGCTGGTGGAAGGCTGCCTCGGTTCCCCGATAGTCCAGCAGGTCGGCGATGATGACTTCGACCTTGCGGGCGGCATCCTGGACATCGGCGGAAAGGGCACCGTTAACGTCGCCAACCGAGGCCTGCGAGATCAACCGGTAAATGTCGGCATTGACGGTTTGCAGGCGCGAATTGATCTGCGCCAGCCGCGCCGAACTTTCCAGGTCGTTTTCCACCACCTGTTTCATGGCGTTCTGCTGGGTCAGCATCGTCAGATTACCGACATAGAACATCGCCAGGAAGATTGCCATGACGACCAGGGTCGGAAGCAATGCCGCCTGCACAAGGAACGAACCACGAATGATGCCCCACCAACCAGGCTTCAATGCGCCTCCCTTACTCCGATTTCATTTGCCGCCGCCGGCATGTTTCCAGTTTTCAGGCCGTCACTGAATAAATTGCGGAAGGCGTTTATACTGAAGTTGTACTTTACCCTTGAGCGATAACAGCGTTACCCTCATCTGACCGGTCCTTCAAGGACATTGATCGTTGCTCGGTGAGACGATCCTTCTCCGGACTGCTGAATGAGGTGTTGTGCGTGGGGCATTGCAGCAGATCGGTTCGCTTCCTTGCCATAATCTGTCTGTGGTGCGGCGTTTCGACGGCTCTGTCGGCGAACGAAACGACGGCCACCGATCTGGCTATCGGCATTCGAACCATTCGCTTCCTTCGCGTCGCGCCGCGGGACAAAGTTGAAATCGCCGTCATTTACGACGGCGAGGACAAGGCATCGACCGACGATGCCCGCGCCATACTCGCCTGGCTGGACGCCAACAAGACCATCATCGGTGTCGAACTGGTGGGAAGGCCGTTGGAAGTCCGCGGCCTGGACAGGATGCCGCAATACGCCGTGGCCTTTGTTGCCGCCAACACCAATACCCAGTTTTTCGACAGCATCCATGATTTCGCCCGTCACAACGGCACTCTGACCTTGTCCTCGGACCTCACTTGCGTCCATGCCGGTAAATGCACGCTTGGTGTGAAAAGCATGCCTTCCGTTGAAATCATAGTCAGTTATCAGGAAATGAAAGACTCCGGCATACAGTTCCGGCAGGGGTTTCTCATGATGGTTAAGGGGACTGATTGACCATGCCAACCCTCCTGTCCCGAACCTCGCCGATGGTGCTCTTGCTGGTGTTGGCGTCCGGCCGCCAGGCCGCCGCCGAGAACCTAGACTATGGCCTGTCCGAAGCGATGTTCAAGGAACCCGTCACCTTCAGTGCCACCGGGCAGCCGCAGCGGCTTTCGGAGGTGCCGCTGGACATGGAGATCATCACCGCCGACGACATCCGTCGTTCCGGTGCCACTAATATTCCCGATATTCTGGCGTCCTATGCCGGAGTCAACATCCGGCGCAACAGCATGAACTCCGTTGATGTCGCCGTGCGCGGCTACAATCCCGGCCTGGGGTCGCGGATGCTGGTCCTGATCAACGGGCGGCAGGCCTATATCGATGTCTATGGATGGGTTGATTGGAGTTCCCTGCCGGTCCAACTCAACGAAATCCGCCAGATCGAGCTGGTGCGAGGTCCCAATTCGGCATTGTTCGGGTTCAATGCGGCCGGAGCTGTCGTCAATATCGTCACCTTTAACCCGCTCTACGACAGCGTCAATGTCGCGGAAACCCGGCTCGGCACGCAGAACTACCGCGAGGCAGGCGTCGTCGCCACGGCGCGTACCGGCAATGACTTCGGTGCCCGGCTGTCGGCCAGCGAAACCATGTCCCATGACTTCAAGGATCCCGCGGCATTCGACCCACTCGGCCACAGCGGACAGCGCAATTTCAGTTACGATGAAACCCAACTGCCGCAGCATCCGTTCAACGGCAAGATCGCTTTCGACGCCCGCGGCGTCATCGCCCCCGATGTTACGGTGGGCCTGGAAGCCACCTACAGCAACGGCCGCGAGCTGGTGAAAAGTCCATTGCCCTATTACGGCACCATTACTCCCAGGACCTCTTCGATCAAAGGCGATATCGAGGCCGAGACTAAAGTCGGCCTGGTTTCCCTTGATGTCTATTCCAATTCCTTTACCAACATTGCCGTTCTGCCGCGCAACGTGATCCCTGGGAATCCCACTCTGAACAGCGACCAGCGGGTCACCGTTGTGCAACTTCGCGACCTTACCCAGTTGGACAAGGAAAACACGCTGCGTCTGTCCGCCGAATATCGACATAATGAGGTCAATACGACGCCGGTTGCCGACGGCAACATCTTTTACGATGTGTTTTCCCTCGGCGCCATGTGGGACCACGCCCTCTGCCGCGACCTTTCCTGGAACAACGCGGTACGGATGGATTATCTGAAACTCGGCCGGACCGGTCCGCTGCTTGCCGGCCTGCCGCTGACCAATGCCGACTTTGACAAATCTCTCGATACCCTGACCTGGAACTCCGGTCTGGTTTGGAAGATCACGGCAGAAGACACGGCGATCGCCACCGTCGCCCGCGGCATGCATTTGCCCAGCCTTTACGATTTTGGCGGGGTCTATATCAAGTTTCCCCTCAGCCCGACCAACACCTATGTCCAGAGTGGTCTTCCCTGGGTAAAGCCGGCCGTTGTCGACAATTATGAAGTCAGCCTCGCTCACGAGTTCCGCGACTGGAACTCCGAAGTCAAGGGGGCTTTGTTCTACCAGCAGAATCGGGATGTTCTGGGGGCGGCACCACCCTTGACCTATGCGGCGCAGACGCCGACGACGACCCTGGACACGCTGTTCATCAACAACGGCAACAGCCGGGAAATCGGCGTCGAGCTGTCGGCGAAAGGCAAGCTCGGCACCGCCTGGCACTGGAGCGGCAATTACTCCTGGGCCAATGTCAGTTACGATGCCCGCTATTTGGGGATGCCGGTCGCCGGCAGGACCGGTCTTCCCAGCGATCCGGCCAACGGCACGCCTAAGAACAGCGCAAATTTCGCCATCGGCTATGCCGACGGCCCCTGGGAGGCCGATTTGCGCCTGCATTTCAGCAGCTCCTATCTTGATACCAGGGCTACCGCCGTCGGGGTCGGCTATCTGACGGAGATCATTCCCGCCCATGCCGATCCCGGCGGTCGGCTGGCCTTTTCCCCGGACAACTGGCTGACACTGTCCGTCAGCGGCGAGCAACTGACCGCCGGCCGGGAAACCACCACCTATGGCCTGCGCACCGAGCGACGGGGGTATGTCACGGCGACGGCGCGGTTTTGAACAGTGTAATATCTGTTGCGACCACAGGGGAGATCGACCACCATCTTCCGACGGCAATCTGATGCCCCGGATGTTCTGGACAACGGCCCATGGCGGAAGAGATCACTCTGACCCTGCGCAACAACACCGGCGAGATCGGGCGATTGCTGGATTTCTTCGAGGCCCTGGCGGAGGACCGCGGCATTCCGGCGACGGTGGCCGGCCGGGTGGCGCTGGCACTGGACGAGACGGCCGGCAATGTCATCGCCTATGCCTGGTCCGATGACCGGCCCCATGATTTCACCGTGGTGTTCCGCCTGGACCCCGGCGGACTGACGGTGGAAATCATCGACGACGGCATCGCTTATGATCCGCTGACGGCTCCGCCCGCCAATGTCGAGGCGGCACTCGAGGACCGGGAGATCGGCGGGCTGGGCGTTCATCTGACCCGCTCGGTGATGGACGGCCTCGCTTATCGCCGTGTCGACGGTTTCAATCACCTGCTGATGACGAAGACGTTCTCCGACGGTTGATGGCGGCCCCTCACAGGGCCAGCGTCACGGTCACCATGTCGTCGTCGGGGTCGGATTTCACCGAAAAACCCAAGCGCGTGCAAAGCCCCCGCATGCCCTGGTTGTTGCGCAGCACCATGCCGACCAGCCTGGTCGCTCCCTGCGAACGGGCATAGCCGATGATCTTTTCCATCAGGGCTTTGCCGAGGCCGGCGCCTTTGAGGTCCGAGCGCAGGATGATGGAATATTCCATTTCCGTCCGGTCGGACATCCCCATGGCGTCCACCACGCCCAGCGCCTGAGGTTTTCCGTCCTCTCCCTCGGCCATGGCGATAAAGCTCATATCGCGGCTGTAGTCGATCTGGATCAGTTTGGCCAGCAACTCGGGGGGCACCACTTCATCCCCGAAGCGCGTGCAAAAGCGCAGGAAACGATCGCCGGGACTGACCTTCTCCAGCATGTCGCGATAGTGGGGTTCGTCCTCCGGACGGATCGGCCGGACCAGGACACCGCTGCCGTCGCGCAGCGTCAGACGCTCTTCCAGATGACGGGGATAGGGGGCGATGGACAGCCGGCTGATGTGGGGCGCCGCTTCCTCGACGCGCAGCGAGGCGGCCGGCAGGCTGACCTCGTCCTGCCTCAGGCTGAGCGCCGGGATGGACAGGCCGGTGATCTCGGGCAGTTCCACCAGCAGATCGGCGAGTTGCACCAGCAGCGCCGCCAGCGGCCCGCCATCCAGCTCGCGGTTGAGCGCCGCCCGCAGGGCCGGGAGAATTTCGTCGATCACCGGCTGCGCCAGGGCGGTGTTCAGCGGCGGCAGGGCGACGGCCCGCCGGCCCGCCGCCTCGACGACGATGGTCCGCCCGAACACTGGGTCATGACAGACCGACAGCGATACCGGAAGATTGGCGACGGCGGCGGCGTCCGTCTTGAATCCGTAAGCCGATAGCAGGGCCAGGCTGTCCTCGCCGCCGATCTCCGGCTCGTCCATCATGACATGGCGGGCGACGGTGCCGTAAGCCTTGAGGATCGCCCTGGTTTCCGTCTCGTCCTGCAGCAGCAGCCCCTGCTCGGCCTGGTCGCGACGGGACGGCCGCGCCGTCGGTATCTGCATCAGCGCGCCCTGGCCATCGCGGTAACGGACAAG
>DUZF01000063.1 GCA_013349665.1 Rhodospirillaceae bacterium
ACCGGACCTGCCGCCACCGCCGCCGCCTGCGCTGGCCCCGCCGCCGCCGCCATACATCCCGCCGCCGGAAATTCAGATCCGGCAGCCGATAACGCCGAACGCCATCACCGCGGTGACCAGCGTCAAGCCCCCCGAGCCGCTTCCGCCACCGGTGGTCAAGGCGGAGCCCGTTCGCGTTCCTCCGGTGATCGATCCGGCCAGGGCCTGCAGGCAGCCGGAATACCCCGCCGCATCGAAACGGCTCGAAGAAACCGGCGCCGTGGTCCTGCAATTTCTCGTCGGCATCGACGGCGCTGTCATCGAAAGCAAGGTGGAAACCACAAGCGGCCACTCCCGCCTGGATGAAGCGGCCCTGGGGGCTCTGGCCCGCTGCCGCTTCAAAGCCGGGACCGTCGATGGCAAGGCCGAGCAATCCTGGGCGCGCCTGCGATATGTCTGGAAACTGGAATGACGCCAAGCCGCGCCCCTCGCATTCAACAGATTTCACATCATGAGGTAGCCATGACCCGTTTCATTCGTATTGCCGCGCTTGGCGCCGTCCTCCTCGCCGCCGGCGCCGCCACCCCCGTCACCGCGGCCAATATTACCGAGCCGTCGGCACCCGTCGCCTCGGCAACCAACCCCGCGGCCGAGACGACCCCGGTCATCGCCACGCAGCAGGTAGATAACCCATACGGCCTCGACGCCTTGTGGACGCAGGGAGACTTCGTCGCCCGCGGCACCCTGGCAACGCTGGTCATCATGTCCGTCGCCACCTGGTACATCCTGATCGCCAAACTGATCGAACAATGGCGCCTGCTGGCCCATGCCCGTTCGGCGAACCGGAGTTTCTGGAAAGCGGCGTCGCTTCACGAAGGCTTGAAGACGGTGGACGAGAAAAGCGCCTTTTTCTATCTCGCCAATTCGGGCATCGAAGCCGTGGCAAACCACGACGGCACCCTGGTCGAGCAGATCGACCTCAACAACTGGGTGACTTTGTCGATCCAACGCGCCACCGACGATATCGTCAACCGCCTGCAGGGCGGCCTGGCGGTGGTCGCCACCATCGGCTCCACCGCGCCCTTCGTCGGCCTGTTCGGCACAGTCTGGGGCATCTACCACGCCTTGACCGCCATCGGCATCGCCGGCCAGGCCTCCATCGACAAGGTCGCCGGACCGGTCGGCGAGGCCCTGATCATGACCGCCATCGGCCTGGCCGTCGCCGTCCCCGCCGTCCTCGGCTACAACCTGCTGGTCCGCCGCAACAAGGTGGCGACGGAGAAGGTCCGCGGCTTCGCCGGCAACCTGCATTCGGTACTGCTGAGCGGCGGCCGCCTGGCAAGCCTGCCGCTGGCGCGGGCCACCGTGGCGCGGGTGGCTTAAGGCCATGGGCGCAAATTTCGGCCCCACCGATGGCGGCGAGGACGAGCTCGTCTCCGCCATCAACACCACGCCCCTGGTCGACGTCATGCTGGTGCTGCTGATCATTTTCCTGATCACCATCCCGGTGGTCACCCGCACCATTCCGCTCGCTTTGCCGAAGGAAGTGAACATCCCGACCCAGACCAGGCCGGAAAACATCACCATCGCGGTCAACAAGGACGGTGACATCTTCTGGAACCAGCAGAGCGTAGCCGACATCCCGGCTCTGCTGGAGAAAGTGAAAGCCGCCGCGGTCCTGCAGCCGCAGCCCGAGGTGCATATCCGCGGCGACCAGAGCGCCCGCTATGAACATGTCGGCAAGGTGGTGCTGACCTGCCAGCGGGGCGGCATCGCCAAGGTCGGGTTCATCACCGAACCGCCCCCGCATGGCGGCTGACCCTTTTTCCGGCGAAAGGTAGACCCATGGCAATGACCCTTGGTTCCGGCGGTGGATCGAACGAGCCCGACCTGCTCGTCGACATCAACACGACGCCGCTGATCGACGTGATGCTGGTGCTGCTGATCATGCTGATCATCACTATCCCGATCCAGACCCATGCCGTGAAGCTGGATATGCCGACGGCCACATCGGCGGTGATTTCCGTCCCGCCGGACGTCGTCACCATCGATGTCGACTTCGACGGCACGGTGCTGTGGAACGGACAGATCGTCGGCGACCGCGGGACCCTGGAGGCAAACCTGCGGCGGGTCGCCAGGCAACCGGTTCAACCGGAAATCCATCTGCGCCCGAACAAGCTGGCGACCTACAAACATGTCGCGGCGGTGCTGGCCTCGGCGCAACGGCTGGGGGTCACCAAGATCGGCCTGATCGGCAACGAGCAATTTCTCGAGTAATCGCAACCATCCTTGACGGGACGCTCCCATGATCCGCTCTCGACTTCTTATTGCCACCGCGCTGTTGCTTGGCCTTGGCGTCGCCGCCGTCGCCGGTGAGCCGGTCCGCCCCGAAGTGGGCAAGCCGCTGCAGGCGGCACAGGAGTTTATCCGGCAGAAGGGCTACAAGGACGCCCTGGCCAAGGTCCGCGAGGCAGAGACGGTTCCCGACAGGACCGCTTACGAAACCGTCCTGATCGAACAGTTGCGCGGCATCGCCGCCGCCGGCGCCGGTGACCAGGCGACCGCCATCCGGTCTTTTGAAACCCTGATCGCCGGTGGGCAGCTGTCACCGGCCGAACAGCTCCGCTTTTCCGAGGCGATCGCCGAACTGGCTTACCAGGCCAAGGATTATCGCAAGACCATCACTTGGACCGACCGCTATTACAAGCAAGGGGGAACCGACGCCAGGCTGCGCAAATTCGTCGCCCAGGCCTACTATCTGCAAGGCGATTTCGCCAACGCGGCAAAGGAACTGCAGGATCAGATCGACGCCGAGGAACGGGCCGGACGCACGGTTCCCGAGGAGCAGCTGCAATTGCTGGCCAGCGCCTACCTCAAGCAGAATGACGGCGTCGGATACGCCGCGGTCCTGGAAAAACTGGTGGCGAGCCATCCGACCCCCGACTATTGGGCCGACCTCATCCGCCGGGTCACCACCCGGTCCGGCTTCGCCGATCGGCTGCGTTTGGATGTCGGCCGGCTTGCCTTGAACGCCGGAGCCGTCAACACCTCCGGCCGCTATGTGGAACTGACAGAACTGGCCTTGCAGGCCGGCCTGCCGGGAGAAGCCAAGGCGATCATCCAGAAGGGCACCGCCGTCGGCGTCCTCGGCTTGGGAAATGGTGCCGACACCGACCGACAGAAGCGGCTGCGCGACCTGGCGACACGATCGGCCGAAGACGACCTCAAGGCTCTTCCGGCAAACGAAAAGGAAGCCTCCGCCGCCAGAGATGGGACCGGCCTGGTCAACACCGGCCTCGACTATATCGGTCACGGTCAGTTGGAAAAAGGCATCTCCCTCATCGAGCAGGGCATCCGGAAAGGTGGGCTGAAGCATCCGGAAGACGCCAAATTGCGTCTTGGCGTCGCCTATCTGGCCGCCGGTCACAAGGACAAGGCGATACAGATCTTCCGCTCCGTCGATGGATCCGACGGAACGGCCGATTTGGCGCGCCTGTGGATTCTGCAAGCCGGTCGGTCGAGCTGACCGGCCGCCCGACAACACCCTACTAAATCTATAGATTTACTATTGATCTGGGGTCTGCGCTATGCGAAGATCGCCAAATCAGTGCCTAAATATTGCCGAACAAGTGGCAACTCAAAAGGAAGCCGACGAGAAATAAAAAATCAATATCTTTGAATTTTAGGAGAGTGAAAGATGCATTCACCCCACATTCCGATGACCGCACCAACGAAAATAACCGGAAGGAACCGTGGACATCACTTCCAAATTTGCATTTTGACATTAAGCTCGGCTTTATCGATTAGCGGTCCTGTATTGGCTGCCGACGGCTCGGTGACCAGTGGGTTGGAAACGGTCACCATTACCGCCCAACGCCAAACGAAGAACCTCCAGGAAACCCCCGTCGCCATCAGCGCGATCTCAGGCGAGGAGTTTCAGCAACAAGGAGCCGAGACGGTTCGAGATCTCGTGGGCACCATTCCGAATTTCTATATCCAGAATTCGGGAGTAAGCAGCATCGCCCAGCTTTATTCGATCCGCGGTGTCGGCGAATGGGATCCGATGGCCAACCCGTCCATTGCCGTCTATGTCGACGATGTCTACATTCCACGCACCTTGGGCGCGATGTTCGACCTTACCGACCTGCGTCGGGTCGAGGTCCTGCGAGGGCCGCAGGGAACTCTTTACGGCCGCAATACCGTGGCCGGAGCCATCCGCTACATTACCGACGACCCCACGGACACCCCGCATCTGTCGGTCAGCGCCGGCTTCGGCAATTACAACGACTACGAAACCCATGATTTCGTCAGCGGCCCCATCATCCCAGGGAAATTATACGGCAATCTGGCCTACACCTACCGCTCCCGCGACGGATGGCTTTATGCCCCAAACCAAGGCAAGGACGTTAACGGCGTCAACCAGCAGTCCGCCCGCGGCAAACTGCGTCTGGAGGCCACCGAGGACTTGAGTTTCGAGACATCCTTCGATGGATCATGGGATGTTTCCGGCTGGAACTTCAGTTCCCTACGGTATCGCCCCAGCGTTGATCCGACCTCGACGACCCTGGCCGAAAGAGACACCTTCGGTAAACTGCTCCTGGGTGGCTTCAGCTTCAAGGCCACCTATCGACTCGACGACCACACGACCGCGAAGTCCATCACCGCCTATCGAGGCTACAAGGATGCCGCCCTCAGCGACAATGACGCCACCCAACTGGTTCTGAACGAAAACGCCTGGAAGTATTTTCAACAGAACGTCCAGCAGGAGTTCCAGCTGAACGGCAAGTACGACCGATTAAGTTACACATCCGGTTTGTTTTTCTATCACGAGAATTATGTTTCCCAGCGCGACGTATTCGGCACCAACTCGGCAGCCAAGACATACGCCGTCGGGCAATACGGCGATCTCAAAACCGACAGCGTCGCCGCCTATGGCCAAGCCGAGGCGAAGCTCATCGGCGATTTGAGCGGCGTCCTTGGCGTTCGACTGACGCATGAGGAAGGCGATTTCGGTTACAACTACTTCGTCGAAAACGGGGCGCCGCCGGCGGCGATCGCCAAGCCGTTTGTCAGCCATGCGCGCCATGATTGGTATTCGGCGTCGCCGAAAATCGGCCTGCAGTACCAGTGGACGCCGGATGCCATGCAGTACATCTCCTATTCGGAAGGACAGAAGGCCGGCGGGTACGACAATCGCGCCGGCAGCATCCAGGGCGCGGGCATTCCGTTCGGCCCGGAAACCTCGCAGACATATGAAGCCGGCTTGAAAACCGAATGGCTGGATCACCGGGCGCGCGCTAATTTCGCCGTTTTCTACAACGACTACACCAATTTCCAAGCCAACGTGCAGACGCCCTGGGGTTACGCAATTCGCGAAAGCGCCGGACGAGCCCACACCGAAGGCTTCGAAGTGGAAACCTCCGTAAAACCAATTGCCGGATTGCAGTGGGACAACAATTTCGGTTACCTGCTAGCCATATTCGACCAGTTCGACAATCCGGGCTCCAATGTGCAAGGCGTGGCCGTCGCGTCGGTGAAAGGCAATGCCCTTCAATATGCGCCACGTTGGAACGCCACCTCGCGCATTGCCTATGACCTGCCGGTGAATTTTCCGGGAGCGGTCCGTGCCGAAGGCGACGTCGAACTCCATACCAAGGCCTATTCCGACGTCTTCAACAGCCGCGAACTCATCGTACCGTTCCAGACCATATTCAACGCGTCACTCGGGTACACGACCGAGGACGATCACTGGTCCGTCAATTTTTCCTTAAGAAACCTGCTGGACAAACAGAGTGTTCAAACCAGCAATGCCTACAAATACTCTCCAACCGGGCAGACTTATTTCTCCGGAATGTATAACACACCCAGAATGGTATTGCTGACGCTTCGCTATCGTTACTGATCGAGATACTTCATCATCGCCCCGCGCAACCTGGATGAAGTTGCGCGGAGCCTTATTTTTCTGTGCCGAGTGGGTCGCGGAGCCGCCGCCAGGACAAAGCGGCGATCACCAATGCCAGCAGCCCGCTGACGGCGACCGTCGCCGGCGCGCCGATCCCCGACGCCGCGTACCCAGCGGCCAGGGAACCGAACGGCGTCATGCCGATGAACATCGTCGTGTAAAGAGCCATCGTCCGCCCTCGATAGCGGTCGGGAACGATGCTCTGGATCAGGGTATTGGACGCCGCCGAAAGCGTCATCTGGCAAAACCCGATCATCACCAGCGCTACCGCCGCAAGCCAGAGCCAATGCGACTGGCTGAACAGGATCAAGGCTCCGGCGAAACCCACAGCCACCAGCCGGATCGTGCGGGCGTAGCCGTCGATGCTGGTTCGGGCTGCCAGCGCCAGCGCCCCGCTCATCGCCCCAAATCCGACCGCGCTCATCAGAATGCCCAGGCGGGCGGACCCGCCGCCGAGAACGTCGCCGGCGAAAATCGGCATCAGCACGGTGCAGGGCATGGCAAAGAAGCTGATTGTGCCTACCAGCAGCAGCAGGATGCGTATCGGCGGAGTGCCGGCGGCGAAGGCGATGCCGTCGCGCATGTCGCGCCACATGGTCGCGGTTCGCGGCCTGGCGGCAAAGGGAGACCGCCGCATGGCCAGCAACCCGGCGATCAGGGCCAGAAATGTGACCGCGTTGACGAGAAAACACCAGGCCTCTCCCAATGCCGCGACCGCGATGCCCGCCACGGCCGGTCCAATGAGCCGAGCGCCGTTGAATACCGAGGAATTGAGGGCGATGGCGTTCGCCAGGTCGGGACCGCCGACCAATTCGACCACGAAAGAATGTCGCGCCGGCATGTCGAACGCGTTGATAATCCCCAGAAGCCCGGAAATAACCAGCACATGCCAGAGGCAAACGGAATGGCTGATGGTCAGCATTCCCAAAGTCAATGCCAGGATCATCGACAAAGCCTGGGTGAGCAGAAGCACCCGACGGCGGTCATAGCGGTCGGCGACCACACCACCGAACTGCGGCAGAAAGAACATCGGCGCCTGGGAGACGAAGGAGGCGATGCCAAGCCATTCGGCCGAACCGCCAAGGCGGTACACCAGCCATGCCTGCGCCGTAAGGTGGATCCAGGTGCCGATCAGCGAGACCGATTGGCCGGCAAAGAAAAGCCGGTAATCGCGATGACGGAGAGCCCACCCGAAGTGGATGATGCGTCGAGGAGGCGATGCCACGAAACAATATCTCGCTCTTGCGGGCTCGGGGAACCATCCGCCCCCACCGCGACCGGTCCCACGGCGGGGGCGGAAGACGTTACAGGGTCCTCAGCGCTTCGATCAGGTAGCGGTCGTCCGCCCAGTCGTTGACATTAAAATCATTGCGAACGTAACCGTGGCTGCGCAGGAAATCCTTTTGGATCGTGATCGCCGCGAGATTCCTGGCCGACAGGTTCGGTTCCAGGTCGCGTCCTTCGATCGCGCGGTGGATCTGCGGCACGGTCGAATAGAAGGTGACGCGTTTGAAGATTTCCGCCGCGGCGGCGGGATGCCGGTTGATCCAGCGCCCGGCCCGGATGGCGGCGCGCAGATAGGCGACGACGATCTCGGGATGCGCTTCTGCGAAACCCGTGTTCACCGCCGCGGTATAGGGGCCGTTGGCGACCTGGAGGGTCCAATCCGGATAGCGGGACAGGTCCTCGATCACTTTGTATTGGCCGGATTCCACCAAGGTCAGCGACCGTCCGCCACTGCTGAATATGGCGTCGACCTTGGCCGTGGCCAGGGCGGCGACCTCCGGACCGTGATAGGCGTCCCGGCGCTGCACCCACAATTCCGCAGGCTTGCCGGCGGGGTCATGAGGCTGATCGTCGGTATCCGTGATGTCGACGATCTCGACGTCCTGCACCGCAAGTCCGGACAGCTTCAGCGCCAACTCGACCGCCCGCTCCGCCGTCGCTCGCTGAAAGTCGATCTTGGCGCTGTTGAGGCTCTTGAACAAACCGATCCGGCGTCCTTTGAGATCTTTCACGGAGTGGATGTCGGTGTCCGCCCGAACCACGACTTCGCCCCCGGTTTGCGTCCAGGTCAAACCGATCAATTTGGTGGAGGTCAGGTCCGCCCGCGCCTGGATCGTCGGGATGGCGCCGCCATCACGGAACAAATTCGGAAGAGAATGGGTGAAATGCGGGATGTAGCCCGCATTTTCGGGAAGAGAGCGCAAGTAAATCGCCCTGGCGCCGACGCGACGAAACTCCTCGTCCAGCCATCCCAACTCGACGGCGACGTTGGCCGCGTTCAAGACCGGGCAAATGGTGTAGTACACATCGACGAGGGATGACGCCGGACGCGGCTTGCTCTGTTCGATAACGGCCATCGGATATCTCCAAGAAATCGATTGAGGAAAGGATACGGGAACAGTCTACTTAGTCTACCGAAATAGTGCATTTTAGATTTTTCGGCGTCAATCCCCATCGCATCGAAGCTGCTGAAAAAATGGAAAACCCAGTAAATCAGCCGGCTTTGGCGACTCTGGAAGCGGGCTGAGCGGGGCCTCAAGTCATATTTTCTAGTTTCTCTATAAAATTTATGGTCTATTATCGCTTTGGCACAGCGCAGATGGACCCCAGATCGTGACCAGTAGCCAGAGACTCGCCGCTCCCTTACCCCACTCGCCGACACAATCGGCCGGCCGGACTATGCCCCCCCAGGCATGGCTGACTGTCATGCCGTGGGCCGGCCCGCTGGCATTGGTGACGATTTGGGAGATCGCGGCCCGGCTTGGCCTGATCCCGCCGCATCTGCTGCCCGCTCCGACGACGGTACTGGGCACGGCCATCGGCCTTGCGGTCGAAGGAACGCTGCTGACTGATTTGTTGGTCAGCTTGTCGCGGGCCGCCATCGGATTCTTCATCGGCGGCAGTGTCGGCTTCGCACTTGGAACCGCGGTCGGCTTCTCACGCCTGGCGGAAGCCGTCCTCGACCGCAGCATTCAAATGCTCCGGTCGATCCCCTTCGTCGCCTCACTGCCGCTGGTCATCGTTTGGTTCGGAGTCGCCGAGGCGGAGAAAATTTTCGTGGTGTCGCTTGCCGTCATGTTTCCCATCTACATCAACACCACCCTCGGCATTCGCCAGGTCGATCCCAAGCTTCTTGAACTCGGGCGGGTGTCCGGCCTCGACACCGCCGAAACCATCCGGCGGATCGTACTGCCCGGCGCATTGCCGTCCATACTCACCGGCATCCGTTACGCTTTGGCGGTCGCATGGCTGGCACTGGTCGTCGCTGAAACCGTCGGCGCCAGTTCGGGCATCGGATTCCTGGCGCTGGACGCCCGCGAATTCCTGCGGACCGACGTCATCATCGTCACCATCGTCATCTATGCCGTGATCGGCGTCCTCGCCGATGGCATCGCCCGCTGGCTGGAGCGCCGCCTCTTGGCCTGGCATCCGAACTACGCAGGAGGACGACGGAAATGACCGTGCAAACCGCTGTCCTACCAAAGTTGGCGGTCAACGTCGTCGGCTTATCCAAGGCATTCGGTGAGCGCGTGGTGCTCAAGAACCTGCGCATGCGCATCGCCCGTGGCGAGTTCGTCGCGCTGTTGGGCGAAAGCGGTTGCGGCAAGACCACGCTCCTGCGTGCGCTGGCCGGCCTGGAACCCGTCGACGGCGGCCACATCGAAGCGCCCCGCCTTCCAGCGATCGTGTTTCAGGAGCCGCGTCTGCTGCCGTGGGAGCCACTGTGGCGCAATGTCTCACTCGGGCTGCCCGCCCCCGACGCCAGGGACCGCGCAGTCGCGGCGCTGACCGAGGTCGGGCTGACCGGGCGGTTCGACGACTGGCCTCTCAAGTTGTCCGGCGGGCAAGCTCACCGCGTCGCTTTGGCCAGGGCATTGGTCAAGGAACCGGAACTGCTGCTGCTCGACGAACCGTTCGCCGCGGTCGACGCTCTGACGCGGATCAAGATGCACGTTCTAGTAAAGACTTTGGTGGCGCGCCATCGGCCGGGCGTGCTGCTGGTCACCCACGACGTCGATGAAGCCATCGTTTTGGCCGACCGCATCCTGATCATGTCCGGCGGCGTCATCGACCGCGATTACCTGGTTGCCGATTACCCCGAGAGGCGTGTGCTGCGGCGTCTGCTGCTGGCCGATCTCGGCGTCCTGTTGACCGATGAAGCATAACGGCGGAGGTCGGACCATGTCTCCCATCACGCTATCCCGGCGCCGCCTGCTGCAGATCTCGGCCGCCGGCGCCGCCACCCTGACGACGGGCGCCGCCAGCGCCGATAACGATGGCAAAGTCCGTCTGACCTGGGGCAACGGCCTTTTGCCAGGCATCGCCAAAGAGCGGGGTGAATTCGAGCGGCGACTGGCCGGAGACGGCATTCGTGTTGAATGGCTGGGGCCCTTCATCAGCCACGCCCCCTCGATCCAAGCGGTTGCGGGAGGCAGCGCCGATTTCAGTTTCGGCGGCACCGCCTCGGTGGCCCTGGCAGCTATGATCGCCGGGGCGCCGCTGCTGTTCGCTCAATTCCTGACCACCGAGCCGCGCAGCACCGCCATCGTCGCGCGCGACGGCATCGAGAACATCCAGGATCTGGCAGGCAAGTCGGTGGCGGCCAATCGATCCGGCGTTGGCGAGATGGTGCTGATGGCGGCCCTGGAAAAATATGGGCTCGACCGCTCGGCGGTGAAGATCGTCTATCTGTCGCCGGCCGACGGCGGCGCGGCCTTCGCCGCGGGAAGAGTCGATGCCTGGTCAATCTGGAGTCCCCTGGCCGACATCGCGCGCGAAAAGTATAAGGCGCACACCATTTTCCTGGAGACGGAAATCAGTATCGACATCGATTTCGGCGGCTTCGTGGTCGCCAGGAAATTCGTCGACGAACATCCCGAAACGGTGCGTCTCGTCAATGCCGCCTATGCCGCGGAAGCCAAATGGACCGAGGAGCACCCGCGCGAAGCCGGTCTGATCCTGCAAAAAAAACTGGGCTACAGCGATGCCATCCGGGAAACCCTGATTGCGGCAAGGCGGCGGACCACGGTTTACGGCGTTCAGGACGCCAATTTCCTCGAACGCGCCCAACGTTCCGCCGATTGGCTGACCGCCCACGGCGTCCTGCCGTCGAAAATTGCCGTTGCCGATCACGTCGCCCGGATCTGACGGCGGCGAGTAAGTTTCGGCGGACGCCGCTGCCGGGCTACTCGCCCGCGTTCCTTGCCAGATGTCTGGCGATTTTCGGGGGGATACGGTCTGAGCACGGCAGATGGGTCTGGCAATGGCCGCAGGAGTGATAGCCCCATTCCTGAAATTCCGGGCGAATATTGATGCGGCCGTTGCTGGTGCAGACGACGTGGTCCTTGCCGTTTTCATCGATGGCGTTCACCGGGCAACGAGGAATGCAGGAATGGCAGCTGCGGTCGAAATGCCACAGGCAATATTCGTATACCTCGGTGTAGGGGCGCTTGGTGGCCGGCAATGGAATGTCGGTCACAACGCTGCCGACGCGACCGGCGGCTCCCTTTTTCGTCAGCAGTCCGGCGTGCAGTCCGAAGGTCCCCACACCCGCAACGAACGCGACATGACGTTCGGACCAGTTGGGAATGAAGCCTTGCGAGCCGTACCGCAGATCAAGATTGGGAATGATCGCATTGCCGCCCTGTCGTTCGAGCAAACGGACGAGAGCGCGCCGGGCGACGTTGACGAAGACCTCGCCGTTGAGGCGGCCGGACACCCATTCAAGCGACGGCAGTATCGACGAGCGCTCGTAGCTTCTTTTGATTTCCTTGGAAAATGGCAGAAAGAAGCTGATGACCGACTTGGCCTCCGGCAACCAGAAATCCGGCTTGACGTGATAGGGGCCAACGGCTCGCGGTTCCCGAAGGGTGTCGAACAGCGGGTCGGCCGCATCGGCGATGCCGACCACCGGTTCCTCCCAGATTGGAACGTTGTCGCCTTCCGGCAAAGCGTTTCGGGGGTCCGTGCGGACAAGTTCGCCGAGGAACTGCGAGATCGTGTCGACGGTCAATTCGGCTTCGGGGAACCGCAGCGAGATGTATCCGCTGCGAGGATCGTCGAGTTTGCTCATGGCGTGGCCGTGTCCGAAGGAAGCGGTTCGTCGGAATATTGGCCGCGGTTCAATCCGCCGCTGGTTGGCGTAAAATCATAACCGTTCCAGATCCACAGCTGTTCCCAGACTTTATCGACCAACTGCTGCGCCAATTCCCCTGCCGATTGGCCGGGGGCCAGTCGCGTCTGGCCAGTCTCAGGAAAAAGCTCGCCTTCGACGAAGTAATATACCTCCCATCGAACGGGGGTCGTCGCGTTGCGGAGCCATGCCGTGCGATCGGTCCGCCTGACGGAAAGGACCTTGCGGCGATCCGGCCGATATCCTCGATAATTGGCTTGGACGATATAGTCCTTGATGGCGCTTTCGACCGATGCCCGATCCAGCGATTTAGTTTGGCTGCTCATTTCACACCATGTCCTGAGTAATATTCTAGTTAATCTATAAACTAAATAGACTAAAAGTTCAAGGTTGTTTTGGGCATCGGCCTGGCCGGGCAAACTCGGGAACCAAAAGGCGAAAATCCGATAAGGCGCTAAATCGAATACTCGAAGGCTTCGTAAGCCAGTCCCTTGAGAATCGTGTCCTTGCTGCGATGGTCGGCGGTCTCCGGCTCGACCCGGATAACCCGGGCCGGGATCCCCGCCACGGTGGCGAAGGCGCCGACCGGCCGCAGCACCACCGAGCCGGCGGCAATGCGGGCATGCGGACCGACGTCGATATTGCCCAGGATCTTGGCACCGGCACCGATCATCGTGCCCTTGCGGATCTTCGGGTGGCGTTCGCCGCTTTCCTTGCCGGTGCCCCCCAGGGTGACATCCTGAAGCAGCGAAACGTCATCCTCCACCACCGCGGTTTCTCCCACCACCAGGCCGGTGGCGTGATCGAGGAAAATGCCCTGGCCGAAACGGGCCGCAGGGTGGATGTCGGTCTGGAAGACGTCGGAGGACCGGCTCTGCAGATACAGCGCCAGATCGCGTTCGCCGTTGCGCCACAGCCAATGGGCCAGGCGATGGGTCTGGATGGCGTGGAAGCCCTTGAAATAGAGAAACGGCTCGATAAACCGCTCGGTGGCCGGATCACGGTCGACCACGGCGGCAAGATCGGCCCTGATCGCCTGGCCGATGCCGGGGTCGGCCACCACCACTCGGTTGAAGATTTCGCTCAGCAGGGCCAACGACACCAGGTCATTCCTCAGCCGCGAGGCAATGCGAAACAGCACCGCCTCTTCCAGGGATGAACGGTTCAGCACCGCCCCGATAAACAGCGACGCCAGTTGCGGCGCGCCGGTCAGAGCCTGCTCGGCCTCCCGGCGCAACTCCAGCCACACCGGATCCTCCGCCGGCTTCGGGCTCGCCGGCTGGCTGGAGATCAGGGTCAGGCGTCGGGGGAGAGGCCGGGTCATGGTCCGCATCCATAAAATCTAGTAATAAGTAGATTTATGGTTTTTACCGGAACACGCAAAAAATCACCAGCAAATTTATCTTGCATCTGCAAAAGAATTTTTATCTAGTAGATTTATAGTTTTTAACGATAGGCCGCTCCCGGCGCTATCGCCCGGATGGAGGAACAGCAGCTATGGCCATCGCCAATGACGCCACGGAACTGGTCGGCAACACCCCTTTGGTACGCTTGCGCCGTCTTGCCGCCGGAACCGGCGCCGACGTCGTCGCCAAACTGGAATATTTCAATCCGGCGCATAGCGTGAAGGACCGCATCGGGGTTTCGATGATCGACGCCGCCGAAAAAAGCGGCGCCCTCACGGCGGACAGCATCATCGTCGAACCGACCAGCGGCAATACCGGCATCGCCCTGGCCTGGGTGGCCGCCGCCCGCGGCTACAAGATCGTGCTGACCATGCCCGAAACCATGAGCAAGGAGCGCCGTGCCCTGCTGCGCGCCTATGGCGCCGAGTTGATCCTGACCCCCGGCCCGGACGGCATGGGCGGCGCCATCAGAAAGGCCGAGGAACTGGCGGCAAGCGATCCGCGCTATGTCCTGCTGCAGCAGTTCAAGAACCCGGCCAATCCGGAAATCCATCGCCGCACCACCGCCGAGGAGATCTGGCGCGATACCGACGGCAAGGTGGACATCCTGATCTCCGGCATCGGCACCGGCGGCACCATCACCGGCGTCGGGGAAGTGATCAAGGCGCGCAAGCCGTCGTTCAGGGCCGTCGCCGTCGAACCGGACGCCTCGCCGGTCCTGTCCGGCGGCGCCAAGGGGCCGCACCCCATCCAGGGCATCGGCGCCGGCTTCGTGCCCGATGTGCTCAACACGGCGATTTATGATGAGGTGGTGCGCGTCCCCAACCAGGCCGCCTTTGACACCGCGCGGCGCGCCGCGCGTGAGGAAGGCCTGCTGGTCGGCATTTCCTCCGGCGCCGCCATCTGGGCCGCCCTGGAGGTGGCAAGGCGTCCGGAAAACAAGGGTAAGCTGATCGTCACCATCATCCCGTCCTTCGGCGAACGCTATCTCAGCACCGCGCTGTTCGCCGACCTCGTCGATTAACCGGACGTTTGTGGTTCAAAAGGCGGGCTTCAATGCGCCCGGCCTTTTGCTCTCACTCAGGACATTGGGAACTGGCTGCGGAACGGGGAAGCGTCATTAAGAATGTGCAGCCCCCGCCGGGCGCATCCTCGATCCAGATGCGGCCTCCATGGTGTTCGACGATCCTCCGACACACCGCCAGGCCGATGCCTGTGCCGTCATACAGATCCTTTGGAACCAGCCTGTGGAAAACGGCGAAAACCTGTTCACGGTACTGAGGGTCAATTCCCATTCCGTTATCCCGTACCCAAATGACCCAATCTGACCCTTCCTCGCGGCAGCCGATCGCAATTTCGGGCTTCCTTTCGGCATGGCGATATTTGATGGCATTGCCGAGCAGATTCTGAAACAGCCGGGTCAACTCCGACTCGATACCCCGGACTTCCGGCATACCTGCGGCAACGACCACCCGGGCTTTGGATTCAGCGATGGTTATCGAAAGTTCGAGCAAGCTGCGGTCAATGACCTCGCGCAAGGCGACCATGCGGAATTTGTCTGTGGTATCGCCGATGCGGGAATAATCGAGAAGGTCGTGGATCATTTGATCCATGCGCTTGGCGCCGGTTACAGCAAACCGAATATATTTCCGCGTAACCTCCGACAGAC
>DUZF01000064.1 GCA_013349665.1 Rhodospirillaceae bacterium
ATAAGCAGGTGTATATTTACGGCGGCCTGGACAGCGGGCCGACCACATTACCGCGAAATTTCGGCATGGCCTGGGGACTCGGCGCGTGGCTGGTGTTCCCCTTCCTGCAGAAGATCGGCCCGGCGGCGGTTGCCGAACTGAAGCAGCGCGTGGTGGCGGAACTGAAGACGACCTTTGCCAGCCATTATGTCGGGGACTTATCTCTGGCGGAGGCTTTGCATCCCGAAAGCATCGCGGTCTACGGCAAGCGCGCCACCGGGGAGAAATACCTGATCAATCCAAATAAGGGGATCCAGGAGGCTGGCCGGCTGTGAGTCCTTTTCCGGGTCAGGCCAGCCTGATCAGGCGCTCACGGGAAAACGCCATGACGGCACCGGGCATTCCCTGATCATTCATCAACGCCGGACCATTGACCATGGCAAAGCCGCCGCCGATGGCGCCGCCGAGAACCCGTCGCCGGCGGACCCCCGAAAGATAGCAGCCGGTACCGTTGCGCACCGCCATCTGGTGAAACCGCTGAAGATTGACCAAAAGATCCTCGTCGGGCATCTGCTCATCGCTGCGAAGTTCCGCAAGATCAAGGCCGACCAGGGTCGCTCCGCTTTTTGCCATCAGTCCGACCGGTGCCGAGCCGGCGCTAAGCCGGACCAGAACCTCGCCGGCCAGTCCTTTGAGGAACTGCACCACATCCCTGATCTCATCCGGACGGGCCGCCGGCGGGATCCGGAACAATTCGATCTTCACCTTTCCGCGGCGGGTCGCGACCGGCAAATCCGCCAGGCAGGCCGTCACCGCCCAGCGGTTCTTCGACCACAGAGACTGCCAGGACAGCGGCAGGATCAGGCCGGCATGGCCGGGGCCGGTGCCGCGTTCCCGCAGGATTCCTGCCGCGGTGACCGCCAGATGGCGATCGATGGTCATCATGCCGTTGGCCGAGCGGGTGGGGTAGGTGGCATGCCCTTCGCGTGGCGGGCTGCCGTCGCGGTCCAGGCGGAGCGGCCGCGCCCAATAGGCCGCCACGCCATCGCTGGAACTCATCCAGGTGGGACGCCAAAAAACTGAAAGCCTTGCTCCCGCCGGGAGTGGGGGGACCTCATCGCCCGGTTCCAAGGTTTCCTGTGATTGTGCGCCGAAGCGGAAGCAGCGCCAGGCCGAAGCGGTCTTGCGATTGCCGGCTTCGATATCCTCCCATTCGCCGTTGCGCCAACTCCAGCGCGGTTTCGCCTTCTCGTCATTGGCAGGCTGGGGAATGCGGATCGACTCCGGCGAGCCCGCGTTTCCATCGCCTTCGGCAACCTTTGCCGGCGCGGCGTCGATTATCGCGCGGGTCTTGCGAACGGCTTCGTGAATGGCGGCGAGATCCAGTTTACCGTTGTCGCCAACCACCTCTGCAAACGGCAGATTGGCGGTCACCGCCGCCGGCCGCTGCCCGCCCAGGGCCTGGTCCCCCATCAGCGAGGCGCTGAGATCGGACGCCATCCGGGCAACCCGGCGCCGGGCTTCGACACGATCCAGGGACGGCATGGCGAGGACGAAAGTATCGTCGTCGGCCTGCGCCAGCAGACTGAGCCTGTCCATATGTTTGTGAATGACGGCGCGGGTCAGCAGCATCACCTTGTCGGCCAGGCGCGCCCATTTGGCGGCTACCGTCTGCCGGAAATCAGCCAATGAAATGATATAGATATGGGATCTCAAGGCGGGGTTGGCGGCGACCATCCGTTGAATGGCATGAACGAAACCCTGCTGTTCGTCATTGCGCTCGCGATCCCGCATCGACAGGAGAGCGGATGCCGATACGACCGGTTCCGGCATCACGGCGGGCTTGTCTTTGCGACGCCGGCGAAAATACCTGACCAGTTTGCCCAGGGCCTGGAGCTGCATCGTCTCCGCCCACTGAACCCCCTAAACCCTGACTTTTGACCATATCACATTTGGCTCATAGACGGTGGAATAATTGTAATGTGCAAGTCTTGCGGCGCGGCGTCGTGATCCCGGCATTCGCCGGGATCACGAAAAACCGTTCACTTGTCAGGAGTTGCCACCCTCAGGAGGCGTGACGGACAGTTTGATCAAGGCGTCGAGGGTCTTCCGGTTGACCTCGGCGAATTGGTTGGCAAAATCCAGGTTGATCGTCCACCAGCGCGTGAGAGGTTCAAGCATCCGGGCGCTATCGACGGGGTCCGCGGTTGCCGTTCGCGACGTTGCCGCCGACAGTTGCTCCGTCCAGCCGGAGAGCATGTCCATCCCCAGGTCGAACAGTTTCTTTTGGTAGTTGAATCTCGCCTCTGCCAACTCGCTGGATAGTGTTCCGCCAATATTGATGACCTTGTCGGTCAAGTCCTTGATGCCTTCTTCCGACAAAGCGGGATTGATCCAGACATAAACCTCGCGTGCCGCAGCGGTATTTTCGATTTTCCGCTCTTTGACATGAGTAAAATACTTTGTCTTCGGGGAATGTTGCGCCTTTACGAAGTCGGCCGCGCCATTGCCCAGGCTTTCAGTCGGTGGATGCTGTGATGCCATCTTGATTGCCCTCCCCAGGACAGGTACGCCAGGACAGATGCTCCTGGCACGAAAGGAGGGAAGTATATTGCTTTCGTTATGATCCGGTACATCGAGCGAAGGATGTATTCTTCTAATGTAAAGGTATTAATAATGTTCCGGGTGGCGTTGCCAGATCGCGGTCATCGAGCCGACACTGATATTATGTGTCGTCACATTAAATCTGGCGGCTTCAGCCGGATTAGGGTATAAAATATCGTGTCGACACATAAATACAGCGGTTGAAGATGGCCCGATCAAAGTCAAAACTGCAGCTGGACTGGAAAAGGAAGGGGCGCAGCTATTACGCCGAGGTCGGCGACAGAACGATCTTTGTCGAGCGGATGCCCTTTGTCGACACGCTGGCCTATTCCTGGAGCGGCTTCGGCAATCTGGTGTCCCACAAATGGATCGTTGCCGGCGCGACCCCGGCGGAGACCAAGCGTCATGCCGAGGCGGCGTGGTTCAAGGCCAACCCGGCGGAGCCCGCGCCGGGGCCGGAACTGCCGCCCCCTGAAGCGGCGAGAAAACGCGGCCGTCCGGCTCTTGGCGAAGCCAGGAAGTCGAATGCCGAGCGCTCAAGAGCGCGGCGTGAACGGCGTCAGGCGGAGATGCGAGCGGCCATCAGGGACCGCGACGACGCCCTGGTCCTGGCGATGCGGTTGCTTTCCGAGTTTTCGGCCGAGGCCGGGGAATCGGCGCGGCAGGCTTTTTTCGCCGGCGGTGACGGCCGCCACCGCCAGGATCTCCACGACCTGGCGATATCCTTGCGCAAGCTCGGCCTTAAGGGGGGCGGCGACTATTCCTGCTTTTTCGGGTCCAGTGTCAGCGACACCGAATTGATGCAATAGCGCAGGCCGGTAGGCCGCGGACCGTCATCGAAGACATGGCCGAGATGGGCGCCGCAGGCCGAGCACAGGACTTCGGTGCGGCGCATGCCGTGGCTGACATCGACGGTGGCCTCAACGGCATCGCTGCCGACCGGCCGGGTGAAACTCGGCCAACCGCAACCGGCATCGAATTTGTCGGCCGCCTCGAACAATTCCTGGGCGCAGGCGACACAGCGATAGATACCGGGGGTCCAGACCGATTCATATTCGCCGGAGAAGGGCCTCTCGGTCCCCTTCTGGCGGGCGACCCGGTATTGCTCGGGGGTCAGTTGCCGGCGCCATTCATCTTCACTTTTTTCGATCTTCCGCTTCGTCGTCATCGGCATCCTCCGGCTTTGCCCCATTTTACCAGGTTGCCGCGCCGACGGCATGGTTTTCCGTTTGCACCGCCGCCAGAATGCGCGACAGGTCGCCGGCATTGTCCGCCTGCCAGCGGTCGCGCGCCAGGCGCTGTCCGGCCAGATAGGCCTCCAGCGAATCGGGGGTCAGCCTGACCCCGAAATCCGCCTCGGCCGGCCGGCCGGCGAGCAGGCTTCGCAGCACCAGCCGGCCCAGGTTGGGCTTGAAATGGGTGCCGTCGAAATGGGTGTCGTAGACCTGCGCCAGCGGTGTCGTGGTGTAGCGGTTATAGCCTTCGAAGTCCCATAGCGTCACCCCATGGGCGGCGCAAATGCGCACCAGACGGCGCTGCCAGTCGTCATAGGCCGGCCCCAGGCCGATCCGTCGCAGCACCTCCATGACCGCCACATGGCCCGGCGGGATAAAGGCCTCCACCGCCATGCCGCGGCTTTGCGTCTCGGTCAGCAGGGCATCGAGGACGGCGAGAGAGCGGTTGCTGCCGGCATAGCCGCGGAAGAAGGCCGGCGAGGCGACATAGAAACGGATCGAATTGATCACCGCCTCCTCTGGGGTTTTCGCCGAGTGATCCCCGTCATAGGCGCCGAAGCCGTCGGCGCGCTGGAGAAATTCCTTCGGATTGCGGCTTTCCGAGAGGGTTTTGCGGCTGCGCAACAGGCTGCGCAGCGACAGGAGAAGGTCCGGCGCGGCGCGGAGCAGGGCATGGCGGCCGACGATGGCGGTGCGAAAGCCGGGCAGCGGTTCCGCGTTGTCGTTGAAACTGGTGAAATCGAGGCCGATCACCAGGCGGTGGGCCGTTGTATCGTCCATCACATGGCGGGCATAGCCGGCGATTTCGCCGATATTGGCCATGGGAATTCCCAGGTTATAGGCCCCTGGTTCGGGCAGATCCTCGGGATCTAAGCCCCATTGTACCCGCGATGTTCCCAGGAACACGGTCCCCGGCTGCCGGGCCGAGACCTGCAGCGGCTTGACGAAGCGGGAATCGCCCACCGACTTGCGGTCGTTGATCCGCGCGAACCGCGGTGTTCCCAGCAGGTCATAGGGGTCCATGACGGCGTTGACGGCGGCGACCAGGGCCAGCAGGCCGAAGAACAGGAGAAAGAAGGGCCGCAGATAGCGCATGTCAGAACTGGAAATAGATGAATTCGCTGCCGCGGCTGAAAAACAGCAGCCCGACGAAGCCGATGACGGCAGTGGCCAGGGCCCAGCCCGGCGATCGCCGCCAGCGGAGGCCGAGCCAGGGTAGGGCCAGCCGGTCGGCCTGGCGGTGGACGGGGCCCAGCATGCGATAGCGGGCAAAGATCTCCTGGGTGTTGGGGGCCAGCCAGACGATCGCCAGGCCGGCGGCGATCCACAGCCGTCCGGCGGTCCAGTCGAGCGTCGCCGTTTCCGCCGCCGGGCCGGCGAGCCCGGCCATGGCGGCCAGCATGGTCCTGGCCGCCGCCACGCCGTCGGCGCGGAACGGGACCCAGGCGACCACCACCGCCAGGAAGGTGAGCATCCCGGCGGCCAGGCGGAAGCCCCTGCCGCGGACAGCGGACCCCGGTCGCACGGCGCGCCAGGCATGGTTGACCACCAGGTAGAGGCCGTGCAGGGCGCCCCAGATGACGAAGGTCCAGCCGGCGCCGTGCCACAACCCGCCGAGGACCATGGTGGCCAGGAGATTAAGATAGCGCCGCTGGCGGCCATGGCGGTTGCCGCCGAGGGGGAAGTACAGGTAGTCGCGCAGGAAGCGCGACAGCGTCATATGCCAGCGCCGCCAGAACTCGATGATCGAGCCCGCCTTGTAAGGCGAGTGGAAATTGAGCGGCAGTCGGATGCCGATCATGCGGGCCAGGCCGATGGCCATGTCGGAATAGCCGGAGAAGTCAAAATAGATCTGCAGGCTGTAGGCCAGGGCGGCGCCCCAGGCTTCCAGCGGCGTCGGCGTCCCGCCATGGGCGGCGGCGGCGAATACCGGTGTCGCATAGGCGGCCAGTCCGTCGGCGAGGACGGTCTTCTTGAACAGTCCGAAGGCCAGCACCGAAATCCCCAGCGCCAGGCGGTTGGCCGAGAAGCGGCTGATATCCGGCCGGTCGAACTGCGGCATCATTTCCTTGTGATGGAGGATCGGGCCGGCGATCAGATGTGGGAAATAAGTAACGAAGAGCAAGTAATGGACGAAGTCGTAGTCCTTCGCTTCGCCCCGCGCCGTGTCCACCAGGAAGGCGATCTGGGTGAAGGTGAAGAAGGAAATGCCCAACGGCAGGACGATCTGCATCGCCGGCCAGCCGGCGGCGAAGGTGGCGTTCACCGTCTGGATGAAAAAATCGGCATATTTGAAATAGCCGAGCAAAGCGAGGTTGGCGGCCACCGCCAGGGCCAGCGCCGGACGCCTGGCATCTCCCGGCGGCGACCGTGCCAGCAGCAGACCGGCGCCATAATTGAATCCGGCCGAAGCCAGCAGCAAAAGCAGGTAGGGCGGCGACCACCAGGCATAGAAGAACAGCGAGGCCAGGGCCATCCACCCCATGGCCAGGGCGTGCGAGCGTCGTCCAAGCAGGAAGAACAGCGTCAGCGTCAGCGGCAGAAAGAGGAAAAGGAAAGGGTAGCTGTTGAAGAGCATGGAAAGTCGGGCTCAGCTTGTCCTGACGCCGCGACGGCATCCCGTCATGAGGGGGTGGTGGTGATCATGCAAGCTGCCGGTGCTCCTTTTCCCCGTCGCCGCTACAGCGACTTGTGGCTGCCGTCGCAGAACGGTTGGCTCTTGCTGTGCTTGCAGGCACAAAGATAAGCCGTCTTGCTCTGGTCGGCGGTAAAGGCCTGCGGGGCAAACTCCGTACCTTTATGGGACCCGTTGCAGAACGGTTGGCGGTCGCTTAATCCGCAGGTGCAATAGTAATACGTCTTGCCGGCTTCCAATTCTACCGGAACCGGGGCCTTCTGGGCGATGGTCGGTGTCGTCATGGCGATACCCCTTCTCTGATGTGCAAACTGATGATGTCGCTACAGTAAGCCTTTGGCGTATGGTGCAACAATATAGGCTAGTGTCCCGATTCCGAAGTTCGCGCGATCAGATCCAGGCCACGATCGAACTTCGGAATCGATCAGGACACTAGCAACTATTTGAATCTAGTGTGGTTTATGATTTTTAAGTTCCTGATTTCGCATGTGGCGGTGATCGCAGGAACTTAAAAATCACCACACTATGCGAACAACAGTGTTGGCCTGAGGGCAACAATCAGTCCGGCCAGCGACGGTGCAGCCACAGCCATTGACCGGGTTGGGCGCGGACCCAGCGCTCGATGGTGGCGTTGATCTGCAGCATGACGTCATAGACGTCCTGCTGCGCATCGCCGCTGTCGGGCAGCGGGATGGGCGGTTCGAGGGTCACCCGGAAATGCGCACCGCCGGTTCGCTCGATGCGGCCGGCAACGATGGGACAGCGGAATTTCAGCGCCAGGCGGGCGACCGCCGGGGCGGTCATGGCATCGCGGCCCATGAACGGCACGGCGATGCCGTCGTTCATTTTCTGGTCCACCAGCATGCCGAGATGGCCGCCGGCGCGCATCACCCCGACCATCCGGCGCGCCCCCTCGGCGCCCTTGGGAATGAAACTCTCCGCCGCCACCCCGCGGCCGCGGCGGAACAGCCTTTCCACCCAGGGATTATTGGCGGCGCGATAAACCACATGGACCGGCAGACCAAGGCGGAAGGCGACCGGTCCGGACAGTTCCCAGCCGCCGTAATGCGCCGAAATGAGGAAGCCCGGACGGCCATCGTCGCGCATCTGCGCCACATGGTCGCCGCCGACGATGTCCAGGCGTTCGGCGGCGATACGCGCCAGATGGGGGAACTCTCCCACCACCCGGCCGACATTGTCCCAGACCTGGCCGAGAATGGCGTCGATCTCGCCTTCCGTCTTGTCGGGGAAGGCGCGGCGCAAATTGCGTCTGGCCTTGCCGCTGACCGACAGGAAACGTCCGGCGGTGCGACCGATCCAGCCGCCGAGGGCGGAGGCATAGTCCAGGGGAAGGACGGCGAACAGCCCCCAGCCGAGATATACCCCGCAGGCCTCCGCCCCCTGCCGGATCTGGCGGAGTCCGGGGAAAACCGGCATCAGAGCAACTGTTTCATGGCGACCCGCCCAATCGAACCC
This sequence comes from Rhodospirillaceae bacterium, assembly GCA_013349665.1. GTDB lineage: Bacteria > Pseudomonadota > Alphaproteobacteria > Rhodospirillales > Magnetospirillaceae > DUZF01. The sequence continues at coordinate 7,930 of DUZF01000064.1, forward strand.
TGTTGCAAATGTTACAAGTCCACCGCCATCGACGCCACTGCCAAATCAGTGCTGTGCCCAAGGGGATATGGCGACATTGCTGACGCTGTTTTTGGGCGATCCGTCGATCAGTTTCCCCGACACCGCAAGATAGACCAAGGCGTTGTTGTCACGGTCATAAAAGCGCGTAACCTTGGTGTTCTTGAAAAATACCGAGGTTTTCTCACTGAAGACCTCCTGCTGCGCCGGAACCGTCAGCGGTTGGGCGATGGGCCCGCTCTGCACGCAGGACAGCGAGAATTCGGACTTGTCTTCGGCCAGGCCGACGGCCCCCTTGAGGCCGCCGGTGCGGGCCTGGCTGAGATGGCAGACGATGCCCGGGATATTGGGATCGCGAAAGCTGCTGATGCAGACCTTGTGGTCGGGACCGACCAGCTTGAAGGCGGTGTCGACACAGCCCAGGTCGCCGTCCTTGGCGGCGGCGGAAAAGGCCAGGCCGGCGGCAAGGACCGCGCCGACGGTAAGGGTTGTAAGAATATTCACTTTGCGCCTCGATCCGGTTTTATCGATTATTCCGCAACGGTAGAACGGGTTTTGATCTTGCGGTGACATATGTTGTAATCGAATACTGAAATATAAGATGGTTTCATGAAATCGATTTACCAGTCCAGCCCGGAGCGGGAAGAATGATCCAGTGGTGGAACGCTCTTAAGCTGCAGACAAGGTTCATGGCGGTGGTCGCCAGCGGCGTGCTTATCCTGGCCGTGGCGGTGCTGGTGGGGATCGATCGCTACCAGACACAGCAGGTCGAGGACCAGTTCCAGAAGTTTTCCGAAAACGAGCTTGCGTCATTGCATGCGCTGGTCAACAGCGCGATGGAAAAGCGATTTGCCGACAAATCGGATATCGCGGTGAAAGTCTTCAATCGTTGGTTTGAAAGCCGCAACAAGCGCTATCCCGGCAAGCTGTGGAGCGTGTGGTCGCAAGGCATGATCGATTATGTCGCGCATGACGACCCGGCCAAGGCGCCCAAGAAGCCGCAGGATGCCATTGACGAGGAGGTATTGCGGACCGGACTGCCGGTGGGCCGGTTCGTCGGCGACACCTATCGCTATTCGGTGCCGATTATCCTCGGTGTCACCGAGGGGACCGGCGAGCGGATGTGCGTCAACTGCCATACCCGCGAGATGGGCGCCAAGGAGGGCGAGGTCATCTCGGCCTATTCCAGCAGCCTCGACACCGCCGCCGATTTCGCCCAGCTGCGCCGTCTGCTGTGGACCATGGCGGGGGCGGCGCTGCTGGCGGTGCTGGCGATGATTCTTTGCATAAAGCTGGTTTTCACCCGGGTCATCAGCCGGCCGCTGGCGCGGATGACCGGGGTCATGGGACATCTCGCCGCCGGCGATGCCATGGTGAACATACCGGATACCGAGCGCAGCGATGAAACCGGCGACATGGCCCGCGCCGTCCAGGTGTTCAAGACCAACCTGATCCGCAGCCGCGAGCTCGAGGACCAGCAGCGCGCCGATTTCGAAGCCCGCCAGCGGCGCGCCCAGCGCGTCGAAGCCTTGACCGAAGGGTTCAATCAGAACGCCTCGAAAATTGTCGGCGGCCTGGCGGATGCGGCACTCAACCTGGAAAAAAACGCCCAGTCGATGAATTCCACGGCGGTGCAGACCTCGGAAAAAGCGGTCAGCGTCGCCTCGGCGGCCGAGGAGGCCTCGGTCAATGTGCAGGCGGTGGCGTCGGCTGCCGAACAGCTGTCGATGTCGATCGGCGAGATCGGCCGCCAGGTCGATCACTCCTCGGAGATCGCCGCCCAGGCGGTCGACGAGGCCTCGCGCACCGAAACCGAGGTGGCGGAACTGGCCTCGGCGGTGGCCCGCATCGGCGACATCGTCACCCTGATCAACGACATCGCGGCGCAGACCAATCTGCTGGCGCTGAATGCCACCATCGAGGCGGCGCGGGCCGGTGAAGCCGGCAAGGGATTCGCCGTGGTGGCCAATGAGGTCAAGCATCTGGCCAGTCAGACCGCCAAGGCGACGGGGGATATCGGCGACCAGATCGCCGCCGTGCAGGGCAAGACCGAGACGGTGGTGGTGGCCATCAAGGGTATCCTCAAGGTCATCGCCGAGGTCGGCGACATCGCCGCCACCATCGGCGGCGCCATGCAGCAGCAGAACATGGCCACCCAGGAGATCGCCCGCAATGTCGAGCAGGCGGCCAGCGGCACCTCGGAGGTCAGCGGCCACGTGGTCAGTGTGCAGCAGGCGGCTCAGAGCACCAGCCGCAACGCCTCCGAGCTGTTGACGGCGTCGCAGGACCTGTCCCAGCAGGCGAAAGCCCTGCGGTCGATCATCGACGGCTTTCTGCAGGACGTCGGTCGCGCCTGAGGGTTAGAACCTCCAGCGCCGAGATCATGACGGCGAAGATGGCCAGCCAGGCCATGCGTCCCTGATAGCGGTCATGCGGACCGGAAAACACCCCGCAGAGAAAGGCGTTGCCGGCCAGCGCGATCAGCACCGTGGCCGGCAGTCGCCATTGCTGTCCGAGAAGCAGAAGGGTTGCCAGGGTTGCCGTCGCCGTCAGGGTCAGCGGCACATAGAGCCGGTTGAGGAGGTCGGTGATCAGGCCCAGCCGGTCATTGTGCTGCAGTCCGCCGACGAAGGCCGGCCCCGAGGCCGGCAGGCGGCGTTCGATCTCGCGCGCGGTGTGCCAATATTCATTGCCGATGTCTTCGCCGGTGCCGACCCGCAGGAACTGTTCGCCGGCCGCTTCGGCCGCCGCCTGCAGATTGGCCCCCGGATGGTCGGACAGCGAACCGACGGCGATGCGGCGCATCTCCTCGGCATAGCCGTCCCATCCGCCCAGCGCCTGGAACGGGCTGTCGCTATCCCAGATCCATTCGTCGGCGGTGGCCGGCAGGGTGCCGCGGTAACCGCAGAGGCGCAAACCGGGCAAGGGACAATGGTCGTCAAGGTAGCGTTCCACCAGACCGCTTTGCAGCATCCGCCCGAAGACGAAGGTCTGTCCGCCGGGGGTCAGACCGTACTGGCCGGAGACGGCGCCATTGACCAGCGGCAGCAGGACCAGGGCGGCCACCGGCATTGCCGCCGCCAGCAGGGCGCCGCGGCGGAACTCCGGCCAACGGATCATCACGATGGCCCCTGGACAAAGGGCCAGGCCGAGGCCGAGGGCCAGATGGGTCATATGGACCAGGGCCGACAGCAGCAGCAGGGCCGCCGTCCCGGCGATCTCCCAGGGCCGCATGCGGCCGGCGTCGAAGGTCAGCACATACCAGGCCAGCACCGTCAGCGGCGCGAAGGCGTCGGGCATCACCGTCGCCACGCCCCAGGCCGCCGTGCTGGTGGCCGACAGCCCAAGCGCCGTCAGTGCCGCCATCCTGCCGCCGCCGAATCCGTGCAGGCGGAGCGTCAGCGACAGCAGCCACAGGGTCGCCGCCGCCTGGACGGCGATTACCGGCCACAGGGTGAAGCGCCCGCCGGTGGCGGCGATGAAAAAGCCGTAAAACGGTCCGCGGCCCGGTTCGAGGCGGCTGTCGAAAGCGCGGGCGAGATAGGCCCCGGTGTCATGGAAGACCAGCGGGAAGCCATTGGCCAGCGCCGGCGCCAGCAGCGCCGCCAGACCAAGGGCGATGGCCAGCGGGGCGATGGGATGACGATTGGTCACCGGCCAGGTCTAACGATCGCCGAAGCTGATCGAGCGCGGTTCGTCCTGAACGAAGCCACCGTGCATTTTCATGAAGGCCTCGGCGGTGAGAACCGCGTCGAGCAGGGCGCCGTGATGCTGGAAACGGTCGGAGCGGTCGATCCACAGCCGGTCGCAGAGGACGTCGAGCGAGCCCGGCGCACCGGGGAAAAACCGGCGGGACAGTTCCTGGGTACAGATGAAGTCGTTGCCGGAAAAAATCGTCTCATCGAAGCCGCAGCGGCCGACCCTGGCATATTCGAAATTGAGAAAGCCGATCTCGTTGACGGCGCTGTGGGCCAGCAGCGAATCCTGGCCGATGAAGGTCTCGAAGTCGTCGAGGATGTCGCGGAAACTGGGGGCGTTTTTCAACTCGGCCGGGGTGATGCCGTGCACGGCGATGGAGGCCTTGGCGATGGGGCCGTTGGGCTGGACCCGGCGCTGCCAGGTGTCGCCGGTCTTCCAGCCGTCGCCGTCGCGCAGCAGCTCGACGCAGCCGAGTTCGATGACGATGCCGGGCAGGCGCAGGCCCTTGGGCATCTTGCGGATCGCCTCGGCGTCGGGGACCCGAAAACCGGTGGTTTCCGCGTCGATGGCAACCAAACGTCCGACATCGGCCAGATCGTCCAATGAAAGCATTCCGCTGACCTTTCCCGGTCGTGTTGTTTGAAGGCGTCCACAGATAAACATAACCCGGGTTAAAATGCGATCATCCGCCGTCTTATGGTTAAATCGTTCCGCCATGATATCGTCTGGTGCGAACGGCGAGTCCCGATGGGGAGACGGTGATGATCATCAGGCGGTTGGCGGTCGGTCTTGTCATGGGGCTGCTTACCCTGGGCGCGGCGGCGGCCGGGCCTGAGCCGGAGGCCGGGTTCGATCTCGCCGGCAGCCTGATCGACGCCGAGCAATACGAGAAAGCCGTCGCCGTCCTCAAACAGCTCAACGCCGGGGATGCGGCTACCCAGGCGCGCATTGACCTGCTGTTCGGGCGCATTTACCTGGCCATCAACAAACCGACGAAATCCCTGGAGTTTTTTGAGCATGCCGCCTTCGCCTCGCTGGACGTGGAGGCCGAGGCCACGCTCGGCCTGGCCGAGGCCAGGCTGACGCTGGGCGAGCTGGCGGAGGCTCGCCGCCTTGCCGCCATGGCGTTGAAGAGCGATCCTGATCTGGTTGCCGCGCAACTGGTGATGGCGTTGGCCGACCAGCGGGTTGGGCGTGCCGAGGCGGCGCTGTCCCGCCTGCGGCAATTGCAGGGTAACCAGCCGTCGTCGGAAGAGGTGGCGGTGGTGCTGGCGCGCTTCCTCGCCCGGCAGACCGGGCCGGAGGCCGGGATGGCGGACTTGCAGCGCTTCATCGGCGACCATCCCGCCGCCGCCGGGGCCTGGGATGCCTACGGCCAGATGCTGTGGGCGGCCGGCAAAAAGGCGGAAGGGGTTGACGCCAGGATGATCGCCAAGCGGCTGTACGGCGAACGCGGACAAGGCGGGCGGTCCGAGGCGATGGCCGCCTGGCTCGCGGCGGTCGATCCGCAAGGCAGGCTGCAAGGCCTGGCGGCGAAGACCGAGGCGCGGCAAAAGCAGCTGCCGCCAGACCCGCAGAAAGACCCGACGCAGGAGACGTCGAAAGAACCGCCGGCACCGACGGCGGCACCGCGGCCGGCGGTGAAGGCGATGCCGCTGGCTGCCACGCTGCCCCATCCCGAACCGCTGCCTTTCGCGCCCGGCAGTCCGATCATGACCGGCAGCGGTATTGTCCTGGAGGGCGGGCGGCTGATCATCACCAACCGCCACACCGTCGAGGGCCAAGCCGCCATCGCCGTTCGCAACGGCACCGGCTATGTGCGCAAGGCCCGTCTGGTCAAGCTCTCCGACGACGACGATCTCGCTTTGCTGGAAATCGACCGGCCGTTCCCCGAAGGTGCGGCGATGCCGCTGGCGGGGATCGTCGAGCCGGCCACCGGCCGCGCCGCCATCGTCTTGGGCTATCCCATCATCAGTCTGTTCGGCGACGAGCAGCCGTCGCTGACCGATGGCATCGTCGCCAAGACCACCGGCCTGCGCGATGCCCCGGGGGTGTTCCAGATCACCGCCAAATTGAACAAGGGTACCTCCGGCGGCCCGATCTTCGACAAGCGCGGCCATCTGATCGGCGTCGCGGTGGGCAAGGTGGACACGGCGGGAATCTATCAGAAGACCGGGACCCTGGTGGAAGACATCAATCTCGGCATCTCCGGCGGTCGGATTCTCCGTTTTCTGGGCAAGGCGCCGGCCGAGCCGACGGCGCCGCCGGAGATGAGCCTCGAGGACCTGTACCGGCAGATGCTGCCCCGCGCCGTCCTCATCGCGGCGCAGAAGTGAGGTGGCGGCGATGAAACCGGCGGCCCTGGTTTTCTCCCTGCTGCTGGTCTTGCCGGTGACGGCCGCCGCCGACTGGGTGCGGGCGACCGGCAGCTATATCTTTCCGCCCGAGATTCCCGAGGCCGAGGCCTGCCAGAATGCCGAGAACCGTGCCAGGGCCGAGGCCATTCGCCAGGTCTCCGGCGAAAGCTTTGCCGCCGAGGATACGCTGCGCTGCGCCGAACAGGGCGATGACGCCGACTGCGCCCGCAATTCGATGATCTGGACCATGGTCGGGGGCGAGATCCGGGGGCTTCGTGACCGCAGTCAGGAAACCAGGGTCGAGCAGGAGTCCTTCCGCCGCTGCGTCGTCTCCTTCGAGGCCGATGTGCATATGGCCAGGGGGCGGCCGGATCCGGATTTCACCCTCGGCGTCGCCCTCAACAACGCGGTTTACCGCGAGGGCGAGAAACTGACGGTGACGCTGACGCCGTCACAGCCGATGTCTGTTCAACTGTTCCAATGGCTGCCCTATGAAAAAGGCGACGCCCAGGTGTCGCGCCTGTTTCCCAACCGCTTCGACGCGACGGCCCGCATCGAGCACCCGGTCACCATTCCCACCGAGACCGGTGCCAGGCGCTATGACCTCAAGCTGGCCTTTCCGGCCAACCAGCCGGCGGGGCGCAAGATGGTGGACGAATATCTGATGGTGGTGGCCACCAGGACCCCGGTCAAATTCCGCGACGGTTATTCGTTGGCCGAGTTCAACGCGGTGGTAGCGGAAATTCCCCAGGCTGACCGGCGCATCGTCCGGCGCGCCTACAATATCCTGAGGAGCGGCGAATGAAGACGCCGTCCACCCTGATCCTGCTGCTGTCTTTCCTGGTCGGTTGCACCAATCCCAGCTTTGTCGACAAGGCCAGGGACGAACCGGGCGGGATCGGCCTGAACGAGGTGA
>DUZF01000065.1 GCA_013349665.1 Rhodospirillaceae bacterium
TGTGCCGTATCGCCCGACCTGATGGCGGTCAATTATCCTCTGCGCCGTTTGGCCGGGCGGATGGCGGGCGGCGGCACACCGGTCGTCGTGGTCATCGGTTCAGGCTCTTCCCTCGGCCATGGTGTCAGCTCTCCGGCGCGTGCCTATCCCGCCCGTCTGGCGGCCGATCTCGAGGACAGCCTGGGCCGCAAGCTGCCCGTGCAGGTGCGCACGGCAGCCGGGCTCACCGCCGTCCTGGTGGCGGAAAAGCTGGACGAGGTGCTGCGTCTGCGGCCGGGGCTGGTGGTCTGGGAAACCGGCACCACCGACGCCGCCAAGGGAGTTGAGTTGGGCCAATTCGGCGAGGCCGTCATCGACAGCGTGCATAGACTTCACGGTGAGGGCATCGACGTGGTGCTGGTGGATATCCAATACAGCCCGCAAACCGCCGCCGTGCTGAATTTCGAACCCTATCTGGATTATCTGCACCGTATTGCCGACGTCACCGACAGCCTGGTGTTCCGCCGTTGGGACGTCATGCATGAACTGATCGACAGCGGCCGCTTCAATCCCAGCCCGGACGGCGCCGCCGAGCAGTTCCGCAATGCCGATTACCTGAACGGCTGCGTCGCCCGCCTGTTGGCCAATCTGATCGCCGCCGGGACGCGCTAACGCCTTGCCATTTGACACGCTCTATTCCGCCGCCGCGCGGATTAGTTCCTCGGCCAGCAGCACGGCGGTGCAGCGGTAATTGGCATCCGTCGGGTGCAGGCCATCGGTCGTGGTCAGTTTGACCGGCGAGAAACGCGCATCCTCGGTCCAGGCCTTGGTCGCCTCGAAGCGGCGGAACAGGGCGACCCGGTGTTCGCCGGCCACCTGGCGCATGGTTTCGACGAAATCCCGGAAGCGCGGCGCGGCGACATAACGCGGCGCATATTGCGGGTCCATCAGCATCAGGTCGATGCCGTGGGCGAGGATCAGGCGGACGCCGACATTGAGCACCGCCATGAAATGAACGGGATCCGCCAGGCGGATGGCGTCATTGGTGCCGGTTTGCCAGATCACCAGGTCCGGTTTGGCGGCGAACACGTCGCGGTTCAACCGTGCCAGCATCTTGTCCGCGGTGTCGCCGCCGACGCCGCGGTTCAGCACGGTGATCGGCGAACGCGGGAAATGCTGGCCGAGGATCATCGCCAGTTGCGCCGGATAGGCCTTTTCCGGGGCGGTGGCGCCGAAGCCCTGGGTGGATGACGAGCCCAGCGCCACCACTGTCAGCGCCTTGCCGTCCCGCAGCGCGGCAGCGGTTCTGGGCAGGGCGAGGGGAGAGTCGAATGCCGGCGTGCGGACATGGCACAGGCGGTCCGGGGCCACCGTCGGTTCAGCCGCCGCCGGCGGCCCCGACCACAGCAGGGCGGCGACGGCCAGGCAGAGGATGTCAGTCGAGGTCGGTTTCCCCGTTCGGCAGGATGGTCCCGGTCCGCGCATCGGTTTCCTTCAGGCTGACCGGATAATCCCACAGAGCGCGGACGTATGCCAGAGTGCGGTCGCGGGTCGCCGGGTCGAGGCGGCGACCGTCGTGAATACGGTGTTCCAGGGTCAGCCGGCGATCGCCCGGAAGGTCGACGGCGACCACCTGGATTTCCGGATCGAGGCGGGCGCATTCGTATTCCGCCGCCAGGGCGGCGCGGATGGCGCGATATCCCTGTTCATCGTGAATGGCGGTTACTTCGAGATGCGGCAGATCGGCCTCGTCGGTCAGGTGCATCAGGCGGAAATCGCGGATCACCTTGGGGCTGAGGAACTGCAGGATGAAGCTTTCGTCGCGGAATTCGGCCCAGACCTCGCGCAGCGTCGCCATCGGCCGGCCATTGCCGGCGATGTCGGGAAACCAGGCCCGGTCCTCGGCGGTCGGCTCGCTGCAGATGCGTTCGATGTCTTGCATCATGGCGAAGCCCAGGGCGTAGGGATTGATGCCGGAATAACGCGGGCTATTGAAGTCGGGCTGGCTGATCACCGAAGTATGGCTGTGCAGAAACTCCAGATAGGCGCCGTCGCTGATGCGGCCAAGCTCATGCAGGCGGGTCATGATCCGGTAATGCACATAGGTGGCGCAGCCTTCGTTCATCACCTTGGTCTGCCGCTGCGGATAAAAATACTGGCTCATGACGCGGACGATCCGCAGAATCTCGCGCTGCCAGCCGGCCAGCGATGGCGAATGCTTCTCGAAGAAGTATAAAAGGTTCTCTTCCGGCAATTCGATTTGCCGCTGGCCCTCGAGGTCGGCCTGCGGAGCTTCGGGGGTCTTCGGGTCGGCCTTGCGGTCTCGGCCGGGAACGGTGGTCCACAGCGGGTTCCACATCGCCTCGACATAGCTGCGCCGCTCGTCCTTGCGCGCCAGTTCCTCGACCAGGCTGCGCTTCGGCCGGCGCGCATAGCGATTAACGCCTTGGGTCTGCAGGGCATGGGCGGCATCGAGGACCCGCTCCACCGCCTCGATGCCGTGGCGCTCCTCGCAGCGGGCGACGAAATCGCGGGCGAAGGCGAGATAGTCGAGGATGCCCTTGGCATCGGTCCACTGGCGGAACACCTGATTATTGCGGAAGAAGTGGTTGTGGCCGAAAGCGGCATGGGCAATGACCAGCGCCTGCATGGTCATGGAGTTTTCTTCCATCACATAGCAGATGCAAGGGTCGGAATTGATGACGATCTCATAGGCCAGACCCTGCTGCCCGGTGCGGTACAAGGCCTCGTTGCGCACGAAATGCTTGCCGAAGGACCAGTGACGGTACATCAACGGCAGGCCGACCGAGGCATAGGCGTCCAGCATCTGTTCGGCGGTGATGACCTCGATCTGGGTGGGGTACACCTCCAGGCCGAGTTCTCCCAAAGCGATCTCCTCGACGGTGTCGTAGACCCGCTTCAGAGTATCGAAATTCCATTCCGATCCTTGGTACAGCAGGGACATCGGTTAATCCGCCCTTTCGCGCGCGAACAGATCGTGCAGCACCCCGAAGATCTGCCCGGGACTGGTGGCGCGGCGCAAGGCCAGCGGCACGCCCGGCAACAGCAGCTTTTCGTAAGTGCGCCACAGCTCGCTTTTGAAATGCCGCCCGTCCCAGCTGTCCCGCGGCGGGTCGTCGACTTCCAGATAGGCGAAATACTGGCAGGCGGGCAGGGCGTTTTCGGTCATCGCGGTTTCGACGCGGCCGCGGTCCGAGGCCATGTTGTCGCCGTCCGAGGCCTGCGCCACATAGATGTTCCAGCTGTCCGGCGGATAGCGCCGGGCGATGATGCCGTTCATCTCGTCGAGCGCCGTCGACACCACGGTGCCGCCGGTTTCCCGGGAGTGAAAGAAGGTGTCTTCGTCGACTTCCTGCGCTTCATGGGTGTGACGGATGAAGACGATGTCGACGGCCCGGTAGCGGCGGGTAAGGAACAGATACAGCAACATGAAGAAGCGTTTGGCCAGATCCTTCATATGCTCGTTCATCGATCCCGAGACATCCATCAGGCAGAACATCACCGCCTGGGCGATGGGCACCGGGCGGTATTCGAAGCGCCGATAGCGGATGTCCACCGGGTCGATCCAGGGAATCAGCCGCAGGCGGCGCCGCAATGTCTCCATTTCCTCGGTCAGCCGGCTGACGGTGGCGCCTTCGCCCGAGGCCTCGGCCTCGTCGAGCCGGCGCAGCAGGTCGTCCATGTCCGACTGCCGCGGCCGGCGCAGCGCCAGCCGGCGGGCCAGGCCGTTGCGCATGGTTCGGAGCACATCCAGCGCCTGCGGCGAGCCGGCGATGGAATAGCCGGCCCGCGCCGGCTGGGCCGCATTGGTCTCCTTGAGCCGGCGCTTGACCATGTCCGGCAGTTCCATGTCGTCGAAAAAGATATCGAGGAATTCTTCGCGGCTGAGGGAGAAGGTGAAGTCGTCCTCGCCGTCACCGGAATCGGCGGCTTCGCCGGCGCTACCGCCTTCGCCGCCGGGCGGCTTGGGGATGATGTCGCCTTTGACGAATTTGCGGTTGCCGGGCAGAACGAAGTCGCGCCGCCCGTCATTGCCTTTACGAAAGGACGGCTCGGCGATGCCGTGGACCGGTACCGGCACCGGTTTTCTGGAATCGACCTCCGTGATGCGTCGACCGGCGATCGACTGCGCCACCGCCTCCTGCACCTCGGCCTTCAGGCGGCGCAGCAGCCGCTGGCGGTTGGGCAGGCTTTTGCCTTTGGGGTTCAGCCGGCGGTCGATGATGTTCATAGGCGGGCGATCCCTCCTTTACCCTGCCTTGTTGACCCGCATATACCACTCCACCAGGCGGCGGACCTGCCGCTCGGTGTAGCCGCGCGTCACCATGCGCTCGACGAAATCGTGGTGCTTGCGGTCGGTTTCGCTGTCCTGTTTCGATGAAAAACTGATGACCGGCAGCAGGTCCTCGACCTGGGAGAACATCCTCTTTTCAATGACGCTGCGGATCTTTTCATAAGAGGTCCAGGACGGCGTGCGGCCCCCGGCGGCAGCGCGGGCGCGCAGCACGAATTTGACCACTTCGTTGCGGAAATCGCGTGGATTGGCGATGCCGGCCGGCTTTTCGATCTTCGACAATTCCTGGTCGATCAGAGCGCGGTTCATCAACTGCCCGGTGTCGGGATCCTTGAAGTCCTGATCCTCGATCCAGGCATCGGCGTAGGCAATGTAGCGTTCGAAGAGGTTCTGCCCATAATCCGAGTAGGATTCGAGATACGCCTTCTGGATCTCGTTGCCGATGAATTCGGCATAGCGAGGTGCCAGGATCGCCTTGATATGGTCAAGCAGCCGCTTTTCCTGATCCTCGCCGTATTGCTCGCGCTGTACCGCCTGTTCCAGGACATACATCAGATGGACCGGGTCGGCGGCCACCTCGTGGCTGTCGTAATTGAAGGTCTGCGACAACACCTTGAAAGAGAAGCGGGTCGACAACCCGTCCATCCCCTCGTCGATGCCGGCGGCATCCCGGTATTCCTGGATATTGCGGGCCTTGGGGTCGGTTTCCTTCAGGTTTTCACCGTCATAAATCCTGAGTTTGCTGAACAGGGACGAGTTCTCGTGTTCCTTCAGACGCGACAGCACGGCGAACTGCGCCAGCATGTCCAGCGTGCCCGGCGCGCAGGGGGCCGGCGCCAGGTCACTGCCGTTCAACAGCTTCTGGTATATCTTGGTTTCCTCGGAAACTCTCAGGCAATAGGGGACCTTGATGACGCAAATGCGGTCTATGAAGGCCTCATTATTCTTATTGCTCTTGAAGGATTGCCATTCGGATTCGTTGGAATGGGCCAGGATGATGCCTTGGAAAGGCAGGGCGCCGACATTTTCCGTGCCGACATAGTTGCCTTCCTGGGTGGCGGTCAGCAGGGGATGCAGCATCTTGATCGGCGCCTTGAACATCTCGACGAATTCGAGAATGCCCTGGTTGGCGCGGTTCAGTCCGCCCGAGTGGCTGTAGGCGTCGGCGTCGTTCTGGCTGAAGCTTTCCAATTTGCGGATGTCGACCTTGCCGACCAGGCTGGAGATGTCCTGGTTGTTTTCGTCGCCCGGTTCGGTCTTGGCGATGGCGATCTGCCTGAGTCGCGACGGCGTCAGCCTGACCACGCTGAACCGCGACAGTTGGCCGGCGAATTCATCGAGGCGCTTGATCGCCCAGGGCGAGGCGATGCCGGTCAGCCGCCGCCGGGGGATGCCGAAGTCCTTCTCCAGTCGGTCGCCCATGACTTCGGGATCGAACAGGCCGAGTGGGCTTTCGAAAATCGGGCTGATCTCATCGCCGGCCTTCAGGACATAGACGGGGTGGGCTTCCATCAGAGCCTTGAGGCGTTCGGCCAGGGACGATTTGCCGCCGCCGACCGGCCCCAGGAGATAGAGGATCTGTTTGCGCTCCTCCAGGCCCTGGGCTGCATGCCGAAGAAAGCCAACGATTCGTTCGATGGTCTCTTCCATGCCGTAAAACTCGGCGAATGCCGGATAGACCTTGATGGTGCGGTTGAGAAAGATGCGCGACAGCCGGACATCCTTGGCGGTATCGATGACCTTCGGTTCACCGATGGCGGCCAGCATGCGTTCATGGGCGCCGGCATAGGCCATCGGGTCGGTCCGGCAGAGGTCGAGATAGGATTCGAGCGACATCTCTGTTTCACGGCGGGCCTCGTACCGGGCAGCGAATGCCTTGAACAGGTCTGTGTTCATCTATTTCTCCAGGTCTTGGGGCGGCTCCGCGCCCCCCTGCCGGCCTCGCGGCGGCCGGCAGGATGGACGGAAAGACTCACTTTGCTTGCTGCCGATGAAGAATAGGGTGATGGAAAAAGCTATCCTCCAACTGCGCGCCGAAGATAAAAATGGCTGCACCTTATAATGCAAATGGATTGGCTTGCTCTCAGGTGCAATATATATGCCGATAAAATAAAGAATCTGTTATCTGGCTCACAATTGTAATAGCTCAAATGTGGTGGAGGCGACTCTGTCCAAAGGAAATCTGTCTACACCCTAGGGTATACCCTCTTGGTGTTTTCCATAAATTCTCAATGGGTATTGACAGGGGGCCTCCCTCCCCGTTCGTCGCGAGGGTGGTAAGAAAATCGGTTTCGCCGGTCTCGCCGGCGTTGTACTTTCCGTTTCCCATGCCAATGACTTCCACCAGCTCTGAACCGCCGCCCCCGCCCCTGGTCTCCGTCGTCGTTCCGGTCCGGAACGAGGAGGACAACATCCTGCCGTTGATCGAGGAGATCGAACACGCGCTGGACGGGCGCTATCCGTTTGAAATCGTCTATGTCGACGACGGCAGCGACGATGCCACCCCGCTCCGCCTCCGCGAGGCCAGGGCCGTCCGCCGTCATTTGCGCTCGCTTCGTCACGTCGCCAGCTGCGGGCAAAGCCAGGCGGTGGCCACCGGCGTCAAGGCGGCGCGGGCCCCGCTGATCGCCACGCTGGACGGCGACGGCCAGAACGATCCGGCCGATCTTCCGGCGATGCTGGCGAGATTGCTCGAGGAGCCGGCGGATCGGCGGGACCGTCTGATGGTGGTCGGTCATCGCCGTCGCCGTCGGGACAATCTTCTGAGGCGATTGTCGTCGCTGTTCGCCAATGCCGTCCGCGCCCGCCTGCTCGGCGACGCCACCCCGGATACCGGCTGCGGCATCAAAGTGTTCAGCCGCGAGGCCTTTCTCGATCTGCCGCGGTTCAATCATATGCATCGATTCCTGCCGGCCCTGATGCAAAGACGGGGTGGGGTCGTGGCCTCGGTGGCGGTGAACCATCGGCCGCGACAGCGGGGCCAATCAAAATACGGCCTGTGGGATCGCCTGTGGGTCGGCATTGTCGACCTTCTGGGGGTCATGTGGCTGCAGCGTCGCGCCAGCCGGCCGGTCATCGACAGCGCGGACGGCGACTGAGCGATGGCCGGCGGGATCCGCCCGCGGCTGCTGGTCAAGGGCCTGGCCCTGATGCTGAGCCTGGGGATGCTCGGCTGGGGATTCAAGGTCTCGGGCCTGCATGATCTGCTCGATACCGGCTGGATCGATAGCCAGGTGCGGGGGCAGGGGCTTTCCGGCGATATGGTGTTCCTCGCCGTCGCCATCGCCGGCGTCGCCATCGGTCTGCCGCGCCAGTTGATCTGCTTTCTGGCCGGCTATGCCTTCGGCCTCGGTCGCGGCAGCGGCCTCGCCCTGGCGGCATCGATCCTCGGCTGTGCGGTCTGTTTCTTCTATGCCAGGTTGCTGGGCCGCGATCTGGTGATGCATCGGTTCAGCGGCCGGATTGCCAGGATCGACGATTTTCTGCGCGACAACCCGCTGACCATGACCATCCTTATCCGCTGTCTGCCGGTCGGCAGCAATCTGCTGACCAACCTGCTGGCCGGGGTTTCCTCGGTGCCGGCCGGCCGGTTCCTCGCCGGATCGCTGATCGGCTATCTGCCGCAGACGGTGATCTTCGTCCTGCTGGGCAGCGGCATCCATGTGGCGCCGATGCTCCGCATCAGCCTGAGCGTCGTGCTGTTCCTGCTGTCGGCGGTGCTGGGGGTTTTTCTGTATCGCCGACTGCGCCATGGCCACAGTCTCGGCGAGGAACTGGATTAGGCGCCGATGAACCGCAGGCAACGCCGGGCACAGACCAAGGCCGGAAGGGTTTCGCCACAAGCCGGCGTGGCCGGCGTCGAGCAATGGTACGCCGAGGCCGTTCAGCATCACCAGGCCGGACGACTGCCCGAAGCCGAGCATGTCTACCGGCAGATCCTGGCGGCAGAGCCCCGTCATGCCGATGCCCTTCATCTGCTTGGCGTGATCGCCCATCAGCTTGGGCGGAACGATATCGCCGTGGAGGTGATCGGCGCGGCCATAGGGATCAACGGATCCGTCGCCGCCTATCACTGCAACCTCGGCAACGCCCTGGCGGTCCTTGGGCGAGGCGAGGACGCCGTGGCGGCCTATGGCACCGCCATCCGCCTCAAGCCGGACGATGCCCAGGCGCATTCCAATCTGGGAGTCGCGCTGAACGGCCTCGGACGCTCCGCCGAGGCGGTGGCCGCCTATACCACCGCCATCCGTCTCGAGGCGGCCTATGCCGCGGCGCATTCCAACATGGGAACTGCGTTATTGGATCTGGGTCGCGCCGAGGACGCCGTGGCGGCCTACGGCACCGCCATCCGTCTCGCTCCGGATTATGCCGAGGCGCATTTCAATCTTGGTACCGCATTGAAACAACTGGGGCGGTTCGATGCGGCCCGGGCGGCATTTGATACCGCCATCCGCCTCAGGCCGGACTATTTTCAGGCGCATTCCAACCTTGGGGTGGTCCTGAAGGAGGCCGGTCGCTTCGATGACGCCGCCGCCGCCTTTGGCAGCGCGATCCGCATCAGGCCGGATTATGCCGACGCCCATTGCAATCTCGGCGTGGTCCTGACCGATCTGGGTCGGTTCGACGACGCTGTGGCAGCCTATGATGCCGCCATCGGCATCACGCCGGATTCTGCCGTGACGCATTACAATCGGGGGGTCGCCCTGAACGCCCTGGGACGCTCCGCGGAGGCGGTGACCGCCTATGCCGCCGCCATCCGCCTCAAGCCGGATTACGCCGAGGCGTATTTTCATCTGGGTGTCGCCTTGACCGCGTTGGGTCGGATGGATGGCGCCGTTGCCGCTTATGGCGCGGCGCTCTCTGTCAGGCCGGACTACGACGAGGCCTGGTTCAACCTGGGTGGCGTCCTCAAGCTGCTGGGCTGCCTTGATGACGCCATCGCCGCCTTTGGCAGGGCGATCCGCATCAGGCCGGACTACGCCGATGCCCATTCCAATCTGGTGATGTGCCTGCACTACCAGCCTGAGGTGGAGGAAGGGGCGATTTTGCGGGCGGCCAGGGAATTCGCCGGATGTTTTGAAACCGGCCTGCCGACGCCGGCCTTCGCCAACCATGCCGACGGCGACCGCCGTCTGCGCGTCGGCTATGTATCTGGCGATTTCAGACGCCATCCGGTCGGCTACTTTCTCAGCAGCGTCCTCGACCGTCACGATCCCAGGGCAGTGGAGATGTTCTGCTACAGCAACAATGTCGCTGCCGACGACCTGACGGCCCACCTTCAGGGTGTTTCCCATCATTGGCGCAGCCTCGCCGGCCTGTCGGACCAGGCGGCGGCGGCTCTGGTCGTTGCCGACGGCATCGACATCCTGGTCGATCTGTCCGGCCACACGGCCTTGAACCGGTTGCCGATGTTCGCCCTGAAGCCGGCCCCGGTGCAGGTCACCTGGTTGGGGTTCTGGGGCACCACCGGCCTGGCGGCAATGGATTATGTGTTGTCGGACAAGCTTACCATCCGGCCGGGAGAAGAGGATCGCTACAGCGAGCAGGTCCTGCGCCTGCCCGGCGGCCGCTTCTGCTATGCGCCGCCGGATTACGCTCCGCCGCCGGTTGCCCGGCTTGCCGTCCAGCAGCAGGGATACGTAACCTTCGGCAGCTTCAACAACCTGAGCAAGGTCGGCCCTGAGGTGGTTCGGCTATGGGCGAAGGTGCTGACTGCCGTCCCGCGGTCGCGCCTGGTGCTGAAATGGGTGTCCCTGGCCGATGTCGGTGTCCGCCGGCGTCTGACCGATTCCTTCGCGGCGGAAGGTGTCGGGCAGGCAAGGCTCGACCTGCGCGGTGTGTCGCCGCATGCGCGTATGCTGGAGGAATACGGCGACATCGATATCGCCCTCGACCCGACGCCTTTCTCGGGCGCCCTGACCAGTTGCGAGGCGCTGTGGATGGGGGTGCCGGTCATCACGCTGCCGGGCGTCAATGCGCAGTCACGACAAACCCAGGGTTTTCTCGAGAGTCTCGGGCTGACCGGGTGGGTCGCCGCATCGGTCGACGACTATGTCAGGATCGCCGTGGCGCTGGCCTCCGACCCGGCCCATCTCAGCCGTCTCAGGCAGGAACTGCGGCCGCTGATGGCCGGGTCGCCGCTTTGTGACGGGCCGGCCTTCACCCTGGGTCTGGAAGCCGTCTACCGACAGATTTGGCGGCAATGGTGCCGGACAGTAAAACCCGTCGCCGGGTAAATATGCCGCCGCCTGTCTTCGGTGGTGGCTGAAGGTCATTTCGGCGATTGGCCTTGACATCCCGGACCCCGACCACTAGATCGTTGGCACTCCTGAACCGTGAGTGCTAACAGTTCATCCGGGCAGGAACCCTTGTTAGTTTTATAATGGATATTCAACGGAGGTTGTGAATGAAGTTCAGACCGCTCCATGACCGCGTCGTGGTCAAGCGTCTCGACCAGGAAGAGAAGACTGCCGGCGGAATCATCATTCCCGATACCGCTAAGGAAAAGCCCATGCAGGGCAAGGTCATTGCGGTTGGGCCGGGGGCCCGCGCCGATGACGGCAAGGTCCATGCCTTGGATGTCAAGGCCGGCGACAAGGTGCTGTTCGGCAAATGGTCCGGGACCGAGGTCAAGATCGACGGCGACGACCTGTTGATCATGAAGGAATCCGACATCATGGGCGTGATCGCCTGAACAAGGGAATGACGAAAAATGGCTGCTAAGGAAGTAAAGTTCTCTACCGATGCCCGCACGCGCCTGCTGCGCGGCGTCGACATTCTGGCCGATGCCGTGAAGGTCACCCTGGGTCCCAAGGGCCGCAACGTGGTGATCGAAAAGTCCTTTGGCGCTCCCCGCATCACCAAGGACGGCGTGACCGTCGCCAAGGAAATTGAGCTGGCCGACAGGTTCGAGAATCTGGGTGCCCAGCTGGTGCGCGAAGTGGCGTCGAAGACGGCCGATCTGGCCGGCGACGGCACCACCACGGCGACCGTTCTGGCCCAGGCGATGGTCCGCGAAGGCGCCAAGGCGGTGGCCGCCGGTCTCAATCCGATGGATCTGAAGCGCGGTATCGACCTCGCGGTGGCGGCGGTCATGGCCGACGTCAAGAAGCGTTCGAAGAAGGTTTCGACCAATGGCGAAATCTCCCAGGTCGGCACCATTGCCGCCAATGGCGAGACGGAAATCGGCGAAATGATCGCCAAGGCCATGGAAAAGGTCGGTAACGAAGGGGTCATCACCGTCGAAGAGGCGAAGGGCCTGGATACCGAGCTGGAAGTGGTCGAGGGCATGCAGTTCGACCGCGGCTACACCTCGCCCTATTTCATCACCAATGCCGAAAAGATGACCGTGGAGCTGGAGAATCCCTACATCCTGCTGCACGAGAAGAAGCTTTCCGGCCTGCAGCCCCTGCTGCCGGTGCTGGAATCGGTGGTGCAGTCGTCCCGCCCGCTGCTGATCATCGCCGAGGACGTCGAGGGCGAAGCCCTGGCCACCCTGGTGGTCAACAAGCTGCGCGGCGGCCTCAAGGTGGCCGCGGTGAAGGCGCCCGGTTTCGGCGATCGCCGCAAGGCCATGCTGGAGGATATCGCCATCCTCACCGGCGGCCAGGTGATCTCCGAAGACCTCGGCATCAAGCTGGAGAACGTCACCCTTGACATGTTGGGCACTGCCAAGCGCATCAACATCACCAAGGAAGACACCACCATCGTCGATGGCGCCGGCAAGAAGAAGGACATCGAAGGCCGTATCAAGCAGATCAAGGCGCAGATCGAGGAGACCACCTCGGACTACGACCGCGAGAAGTTGCAGGAGCGGCTGGCCAAGCTGGCCGGCGGCGTTGCGGTGATCAAGGTCGGCGGCGGTACGGAAGTGGAAGTCAAGGAGCGCAAGGATCGCGTTGACGATGCCCTGCACGCCACCCGCGCGGCGGTCGAGGAAGGCATCATCGCCGGTGGTGGCGTCGCCCTGCTCTACTCCATCCGTTCCCTCGATGCGGTGAAGGCCGGCAATGACGACCAGAAGGTGGGCATCGACATCGTCCGCCGGGCGTTGCAGTCGCCGGTCCGGCAGATCGCCGAGAACGCCGGTGCCGATGGCGCCGTCGTCGCCGGGAAGCTGCTCGAGTCCAAGGACACCAACTATGGTTTCGACGCCCAGAAGGGCGAATATACCGACATGATCAAGGCCGGTATCATCGATCCCACCAAGGTGGTGCGTACCGCTCTGCAGGACGCGGCTTCGGTCGCTGGCCTGCTGATCACCACTGAGGCCCTGATCGCCGAGAAGCCGGAGCGCAAAGCTCCGGCCGGCGGCCCTCCGGGCGGCATGGGTGGCATGGGCGGCATGGGCGACATGGACTTCTAATCCAGTCCAACGCTTGTATTGTCAGGCGGGGCCGCGTCGCAAGACGCGGCCCTTGCCGTTTGGTGGATCGGTACACCGACTGTTTGCGATGCGTCAGAGCCGGGACACAAGGCGCATCGGCAGCACAAGCCTGAGCGAGTCGGGTAATCGCACGAACCCATGGGCAGCGTAGAAATCCACCGTCTGCTCATCGAGCGCATCGACAACGACCATCGAGGATCCAACTGAACCGGCGCTCTCGAACGACCGCTGCAAGGCATCAGCGAGAAGAACCGCGCCCAGGTGCTGTCCCTGCTTTTCCTTGGCGACCGCCAGGCGACCGATCAATGTGGCGCTCACCAGCGGATATCGGGGGATGTGCCGGCGGGCTGTCTCTGGAACGTCGCCGTGGGAGACGGTCATCGCGCAGAGCGTGTAGTAGCCTAGAATATAACCCGGCTTGGCCAGTTCAGTCAGAACAAACACGGCATTCGCCTTGCGGCGGATGTCCTGGCCGGCCTGGGTCTGGAGATAGCGATCGAGGCTCTCCACGCCACAGGCAAAGGCGGATCTATCGTGTCGTCCGTCGAGCAGTTCGACCCGAAGATCCCTGCATGGTGGCTTCTCCATTCACGGGACAACCCGGCGCTTGTGCTCGGCGAAGGCGCGCTGCAACCGTTCGCTTGAGGCTGGTGGGTTAACCAGGAGGTCGAAGAAAACGGCACGGTCCCGCTCCGACAGGACGAGCGTCTCATGCTGTGAAATCGTCTGCCGGGCGGCATCGGTAAGCGCGGTCAGGCAGAAATCCGTCAATTTGCGCCGCTCAAGCTGTGCCGCGCGTTCGATCAGGGCCTTGGTGGGGCCGTCGACCCGAAACCCAAGGCGCTCTTCCCGAAGCCCGCGGTCGGTTTTTGCTGTCTTGGCCATGGTCTCCTCCCGCTGAATATGTACGTCAAATAGACTAACATTTCAAGCCGCGTCCCAGTGACTGCATTCCGCGGCCCTTGCCGTTTGTGCCCGATAAAGGCAAAACTGCGGCATGAAGACCCTGCCCCCCGCGCTTCGCCGGGCCGCGGCGATCATCGGCGGTCTGCTGGTGGCGTTGGCGGGAAGCCTGCTGTGGCGATCCTTTGGTCTGCCGCTGCCCTGGCTGGTGGGCTCGCTGCTCTGTGTCGCCGCCGCCCGCATCCTCGGGCTGCCGTTGTCGGCGCCGCCGGCAGCCCGCCAGGCCGGGCAGTGGGTCATCGGCACCAATATCGGTCTTTATTTTTCGTCGCAGGTGGTCGGCCAGTTGCTGTCCCATGCCGGGCTGATCGCCGCCATGGCGGCGGTGTCGGTGTTGTTGGGGGCTCTCGGGGCGGCCATCATGGTGCGTCTGGCGATTGCCGACCGGCCGACCGCCTTCTTCGCCTCGATGCCGGGCGGCGCCTCGGAGATGGCCAATATCGCCGACCGCTGGCGTGCCGCCGTCGACCTGGTGGCCCTGGCCCATGCGCTGCGCGTCACCCTGGTGGTGGTGGTGGTTCCCCTGGCGATGGCGCTGTCCGGCAGCCATGGCAGCGATGCCTCGGCCAATCCCCACCGCGACCTGATCTGGGGCAACCTGCCGGTGATGGCCGCCGCCGGTTTGGCCGGCATGGCCGGTTTCCGTGTCCTGCGCCTGCCCAATCCCTGGGTTCTGGGTACCCTGGCCGGCGTCGGCGCGCTGGCGCTGGGCGGCGGGCCCCTGTCGGCGCTGCCGCCGTGGATGGCGGCCGGCGGACAATTGCTGATCGGGATTTCCCTGGGCAACCATTTCGGCCCCGGATTTCTGCGCCGCGCGCCGGTGTTCGTGTTCGCCAGCACGGTCAACTCCCTGGTCTATCTGGCGGTGACGGGACTGCTGGCGTGGCTGCTGGCGCCGATGACCGGCGTCGGGATGGCGTCTCTGGCCCTCAGTTTCTCCCCTGGGGGCATTGCCGAAATGTCCATTACCGCCAGCCAGCTCAATCTTGGCGTGCCGCTGGTGGTGGCCTCCCATGTCGCCAGGGTGATCGCACTGATGCTTCTGGCCTCCCCGGCTTTTAGGGTATTCTCACGGTTGTTTAAGGAGGGGAAGCCATGAAGCTTTATGTTCTCGACGATTACCAGAATGTGGTGAGGACGCTGAGCGCAAGCGAACTGCTGGCCGGCCGTGGCATCGACCTCACTATCCTGACGACGCCTTTCGCCGACGAACAGGCGGCCATCGACCGGTTGCGGGATGCC
>DUZF01000066.1 GCA_013349665.1 Rhodospirillaceae bacterium
AGCGGCGAACATCATTGCCGCGCTGTTTCAGGTCCAGCATCACATAGGCCACCCGCTGGCCGGGACCGTGATAGGTGTACTGGCCGCCGCGCCCGGCCTCGTAAACCGGGAAGCGGTCGGGGGCCAGGAGATCGGCGGCGCGGGCCGAGGTGCCGGCGGTGTAAAGCGGCGGGTGTTCCAGCAGCCAGACGCATTGCGCCTGCCGTCCCTGGCGGATGGCGGCGACGCGATTTTCCATGAAAGCAAGGGCGGTGGGGTAGTCTACCGGTTCGTCGCTGACCGTCCACTCGCAGGCGTCGGAAAACACTTCCCTTGAACCTCGGCACGGGTTTTGGTATTGAGGCCCACCTTACCGGCAGGATTGCCTGCCGACAATGCGGTCGTGGCGGAACTGGTAGACGCGCAGCGTTGAGGTCGCTGTGGGGCAACCCGTGGAAGTTCGAGTCTTCTCGACCGCACCATTCGTAAAAAAACAGCTGTTTTCCGCCTTTTTCCCGGTGAAAAAGATGGAAACAGCTTTTTTTTGACCCGCATTCCGGGTGTTGTCGCCGGGGTGCGTTCTGCTAAGGTCAACCTGCTAAAGCGTGATGCATTAAGTTTGCATTACGCTTTAGCAGGTTTTTTTAATTTGCCCTCGCCGGGCGGGCGCTCCGCGCCCTAGGCCGCGGCCTCAACGGCCGCAATCGCCTCCTGCGTCATATTTGACACAGGAGGCTCCAACCAACAGGAAGGACGGTTGCAGCATGTCCGACGATTTACGCGATGCCGCCCTCGACTATCACCGCTCGCCGACTCCCGGCAAAATTTCTGTCACCGCAACCAAGCCCCTGGTCAATCAGCATGATCTGGCCCTGGCCTATTCGCCCGGAGTGGCGGCCGCCTGCGAGGTCATCAAGAACGACCCCCGGGAAGCGGCGACGGTAACCTCGCGGGCCAATCTGGTGGCGGTGATCACCAACGGTACCGCCGTGCTGGGGTTGGGCCCCATCGGACCGCTGGCGGCCAAGCCGGTGATGGAAGGCAAGGGGGTCCTGTTCAAGAAATTCTCCGGTATCGACGTCTTCGACATCGAAATCGACGAACGCGATCCGGATCGGCTGGTGGATATCATCGCCTCGCTCGAGCCGACCTTCGGCGGCATCAATCTCGAGGACATCAAGGCGCCGGAATGCTTTGTCGTCGAAAGCAAGCTGAAGGCGCGGATGAAAATTCCGGTGATGCATGACGACCAGCACGGCACCGCCATCATCGTCGGCGCCGCCCTGCTGAACGGCCTCAGAGTGGTCGGCAAGCAGATCGGCGACATCCGCCTGGTCGCCTCGGGTGCCGGGGCGGCGGCGCTGGCCTGTCTCAACCTGCTGGTCGGTTTGGGCGTCAAGCGGCAGAACATCACCGTCTGCGACATCGAGGGCGTCGTCTACAAAGGCCGCGTCAAGCTGATGGACGAATACAAGGCCCCCTTCGCCCAGGACACCAAGGCCCGCACCCTGACCGAGGTGATCGGCGGCGCCGACGTCTTCCTCGGGCTGTCGGCGCCGGGGGTGCTGACCGCCGAGATGGTGGCGAAGATGGGCGAGCGGCCGATCATCTTCGCCCTGGCCAATCCCGACCCGGAAATCCTTCCCGAGGCGGTGCGCGCCGCCCGGCCGGACGCCATCATCGCCACCGGCCGCTCGGATTATCCCAACCAGGTCAACAACGTCCTGGTGTTCCCCTATATCTTCAGGGGAGCACTGGATGTCGGCGCCACCGCCATCAACGAGGAGATGAAACTGGCGGCGGTCAAGGCGCTGGCCGAACTGGCCTTTGCCGAGACCGACGAGCGGGTCGCCGCCGCCTATGGCGACGTCAAGCTGTCCTTCGGACCGGAATACCTGATCCCCAAGCCCTTCGACCCGCGCCTGATCCTCAAGATCGCCCCGGCGGTGGCCGAAGCCGCCATGGCCAGCGGCGTGGCGACGCGGCCGATCAGCGATTTCGACCTTTATCGCGAACGCCTGAATTCCTTCGTCTTCCGTTCCGGCATGGCGATGAAGCCGTTGTTCGCCCGGGCCCGGCGCGATCCCAAGCGGGTGGTCTTCGCCGAGGGCGAGCATCGCAATGTGCTGCGGGCGGTGCAGACGGTGATCGACGAAGGTCTGGCGCGGCCGGTTCTCATCGGCCGGCGCGAGGTGATCGAAAAACGCCTGCGCGAACTCAATCTGCGCATCCGCGTCGGCGAGCATCTGGATGTCGGCGACCCCGAGGATGATCCGCGGTTTTCCGAATATTGGAAGCTTTACCATTCGCTGATGTCGCGCCGCGGCGTATCGCCCGATTACGCCCGCTCGGTGGTGCGTTCGCGCAATACGGTGATCGCCGCCCTGATGGTGCGCCGCGGCGACGCCGACGCCATGATCTGCGGCGCGGTCGGCCGCTATGTCCGCCATCTCGAGCATATCATGGACGTGATCGGCAAGCGGGCGGGGGCGCCGGTGCCCTCGGCGATGAACATGGTGATCGTCAACAAGGGCACCTATTTTCTCTGCGATACCTACGTCAATCCGGAACCGACCTGCGAACAGATCGTCGAATCCACCCTGCTGGCCAGCCAGGAGGTGCGCCGCTTCGGCATCGAACCCAAGGTCGCCCTGCTGTCGCATTCGAATTTCGGCGGCCGGCCGAGCCCGTCCTCGGACAAGATGCGCAATGCCCTGGCGATTCTCCAGCAGCGGGCTCCCGACCTCGAGGTGGAAGGCGAAATGCATGCCGATCTCGCGTTGTCCGAGGAATTGCGCAGCCGCCTGTTTCCCGATTCCCGTCTCAAGGGCGAGGCCAATCTGCTGATCATGCCCAATCTCGATGCCGCCAATATCGCCCTCAATATGCTGAAAATGCTGGCTGACGGGTTGTCGGTGGGGCCGATCCTGATGGGGGTGGCGCGTCCGGCGCATATCGTTACCCAGTCGGTGACGGTGCGCGGCCTGGTCAATATGACGGCGCTGGCGGTGGTCGATGCGCAGAACTGGGTCGCCGAACAGGGGTAAGCCGAACAAAATCCGACTTGCCCTGCACAGCCTGTTCATGGTGCATTGCAACAATCGTTCATCAGAGAAAAAGGGCACCGCCGATGGCACGTCGACTGATTTCCTCGGGTTCACCCTTCGAAGAAGTGGCCGGTTATTCCCGGGCCGTGCAGGATGGGAAATGGGTTTTTGTCTCGGGGACCAGCGGCTTTGCCAATGGAAAGATCGCCGACGACGTGGAGAGCCAGGCCGAGCAGGCCTTCGACACCATTGTCGCGGCTCTGGCCGAGGCCGGCGCGACACTGGCCGATGTGGTGCGGGTGCGTCTTTATCTGACCGATGCCGGGGACTTCGAGAAGGTGGCCAAGATTTGCGGTCGGCGGTTCCAGGGGGTCAAGCCCGCCAACACCACCATTGCCTGCCAACTTGTGGATCCGCGCATGAAGGTTGAAATCGAAGTAACGGCGCGAAAGGGATGATTGATCTGCCGGGGAACCCCCATCTGCGGTTTATTGATAATGCCTGGAATTCGCAGCCTGAATGACGCTATTCTGGAACCGTTGTAAGATTTAAGGTTTCCCGATGGGCGGTTACAGTCTGGAACGGCTCAATGTTCTTGTCGTCGACGACAGCCCGCATATGCGGCACCTGGTGAAGGTTCTTTTGTTTTCGTTCGGCTGCAGGACGGTGGTGGAGGCCGAGGATGTCCCGGAGGCCGATAAGCTGCTCCAGGACTTTCCGGCCGACCTCATCATCTGCGACTGGAACATGCCTTCCGAGGACGGCATTTCCTTCGTTCGCCGCCTGCGCACCGGCGAAGAAAGCCGTAACCCCTACGTTCCGGTGATCCTGATGACCGGCCATACCCAGAAGGAGCGGATCCTCACGGCCAGGGATGCCGGCGTAAACGAGTTTCTCGCCAAGCCGATCTCCGCCAAATCCCTTTTTCAGCGTATCCGTGCCATCATCGAGCGGCCCTGGGCGTTTGTCCGTGCCGAAACCTATTGCGGACCCGACCGCCGCCGCAAGCAGGTGGACCTCGACCACCCCAACCGCCGCCAGAAGGTTCCAGCCAAAGGGACCCCCGGCATTCGCGGCGCCGCCGTCAGGGACGACCACTTCAGGTCCGCGTCGGGCGCCATCTCCGCTTCGGGGGGCAGATCATGACCTGCCCGCAATTTTGCTGACACTGGTGTCCGGATGGCCAAAGAACCCGTAATCATAGAAGTTCCCAATCGCCTGAAAGCCAAGGTGTCCTACGGTCCGGACGGGGTCGACGCGCAACGGCTGGAACAGGCCGAGGCGATGATCAGCGCCTTGGCCCCGGAATACCTCAGCTGGGTCATCGACGACCTGAAGCGCCTGCAGTCGGCCCTGGACGTGGCGTTGG
Source organism: Rhodospirillaceae bacterium (assembly GCA_013349665.1). GTDB lineage: Bacteria > Pseudomonadota > Alphaproteobacteria > Rhodospirillales > Magnetospirillaceae > DUZF01. The sequence goes on from DUZF01000066.1 coordinate 4,396, forward strand.
CGACCGCCGAGGACGCCCGGCCGGCGGCGGTGCGCGCCATCTTTGAGATCTCCCACGACATGAAGGGCCAGGGCGGCAGCTTCAATTACGGGATGATCACCCAAGTTGGTGCGCTCTTGTGCAATTTCATCGAAGCCCGCGCGTCCTTCGACGCCCAGGAGATGGAAGTGATCCGCCTTCATGTCGAGGCCATGCGTCTGGTCATCGGCCAGAAAATGGAAGGCGACGGCGGCAGGCCCGGGCAGTCCCTGCTGAAAGGACTGCAGGCGGTCATCGCCAAGGTGTCGCGGTGAATCGCATCCTGCGTCATATTTGACGCAGGATGCTCTCAATTCGGCGCTAGCGGTTATATTGCCCGGGCTGGTTTTGCTGATTCTGGCTGCCGCCCTGGGTCGAACCGCGGCTGCTGTTCTCCGGCATCTGGCCCTGTTGCGTGCCGTTCGGCTGCACATTGAGCGACGACAGGGTCTGCTGGTCCGGCTGCCCGGATGCCTGGAGTCCCTTGTCCTCCTGGAACTGACGCAGGGCCTGCTGGGTGGTCGGGCCGAGCACGCCGTCCACCTGGCCGACGTCGTATCCCTGCTGTTTCAGTTTGTTTTGGATCTGCTTGATTTCATTCTGGCTCCAACGCTGCTGCTCGTTTTGCGCGCCGGAATTGCTTTGGCTGCCCGTGCTGTCCATCGACGCCGCCAGGGCGGTTCCGGCGGTCAATGTACCGATCAGAATCAACGGTAGAACAATTTTCATCCGTAATCTCCTCTGCCAAGGAACCGAGCCGACACCAAGCTAATGCCGGAACCACCGGACTGTTCCCGGCGCAAAACGGATAGGTCTAACGGATCAACTGCGCCGATCCTCATAGAGGTCGCTGAGGACCTGGCCATAGTGGCGGACGATCATATGGCGGCGGATCTTGAGAGTCGGCGTACTCATCTCATTGGCCACGGTGAAGGGTTCGGCGGTCAGGGTGAAGCGGCGGACCTTTTCGATCGGCGAGAGGTCCCGGTTGACGCGGTCGACCGCTTCGCCGATATGGCGGCGGAAGGCGGGATCGGCAATCAGCTGTTCGAGGGGCGTCCCGGCTTTGTCCTGCCCGACCGCCCAGCGGGCGGCATGGTCGGCATCGGGAACCAGGAGGGCCACCAGATGCGGCCGGCGGTCGCCGAAAGCCATGGCCTGGGCGATTTCCGGCTGCAGGGTGAGGAATCCTTCGACCCGTTGCGGCGAGACGTTGTCGCCGCCGGAATTGACGATGATGTCCTTCTTGCGGTCGGTGATCTGGATATTGCCTTCGATGTCGAGGAAGCCGACATCGCCGGTATGCAGCCAGCCGTCGCGAATGGTCTGGCGGGTGGCCTGGGGATCGCCCCAATAGCCTTGCATCACCAACTCGCCCCTGACCAGGATCTCGCCGTCCTCGGCGATCCGCACCTCGACCCCGGGGACCGGCGGACCAACGGTATTCAGCCTGACCTTGTTGGGGAGATTGCAGCTGATCACCGGCGCCGATTCGGTCTGCCCGTATCCCTGCAGGATGCGGATCCCCAATGCGGTGAAGAACAGTCCGACCTCGTAATTCAGGGGGGCGCCGCCCGACACCATCGCCTTCAGCCGGCCGCCGAAGCGCGCCGCCACCTTTCGCCGTACCAGCAGATCCAGCACCCGGTTGAACAGGCGCTCGATAATGTTCATGGCATGGGGCGTCTCGTAGCGGCGAATGCCGAGGGCGAGAGCCTGGGCGAACAGTTTGGCCTTCAGTCCGCCGGCCCGCTCGATGCCGGTGATGATCCGTGCGCGCATCATCTCATAGAGGCGAGGCACGGCGGTCATCAGGGTCGGGTGCACCTCGAGCATGTTGTTGGACAGCTGGTCGACGCTTTCGGCGTAATAGATCTGCGCCCCGATGGATATCGGAAAGAATTGTCCGGCGGTATGTTCATAGGAATGCGACAGCGGCAGAAAGCTGAGGAAGACTTCGTCGTCGAGGCCGATGAGCAGCAGGACGTCATGCGCCCCCCGGCAATTGCTGATGATGGCGCCGTGGCTCAGCATCACTCCCTTCGGCGCGCCGCCGGTGCCCGAGGTGTAAATCAGGCAGGCGGTGTCGCTGCGCCGGGCGGCGGCGACCATTTCAGCCACCCGGTCCGGATGGGAGGCGCCCAAGGCCAGCACATCCTCCCACACCCGCAGCTGAACGCCGGGGTCCTGCCGCAGGCCCAGGGGGTCGATGGCGATGATGAGCGGCGGATTCTCGGCGGACAGCGCGGCCGCGATCACGCGCTCGGCCAGGGCGCGGGTGGAGACGATGGCGAAGGCGGCGCCGGAATTGTTCAGCAAATGAAGGTGATCGCCCACCGTATTGGTGGTGTAGGCGGGAACCGTGATGGCGCCGACGGCCATGATGGCGAGATCGGCGATCAGCCATTCCGGACGGTTTTCCGAAACCAGCAGGATGCGTTCGCCGCCGGTGACGCCGAGGGCCTGCAGTCCGCGCGCCAGCAGGTTCACCTGTTCGGCGACATGCCGCCAAGACAGCGCCGTCCAGGCCTTGTTTCGCTTCTGCCATACCATGGGCTTGTCGCCGAGGACCGCCGCCTGTTGGAAAAACATGGCGGTCAGGCTGGTGCAGGCGTGATAATCGACGGCCGCCATGTTCCCTTCACCCCCCGAAATTTTTCTCTGCCCGCGGCGCAGCCATCGGCTATTGTGCAGCCGCGAACGGATGGCCGTGACCCCTGGCTCTATCGTTCTTCATAATCATATGGCTGGCCGGTGCAAGGAGGAATTGTATGAAGCATGCCGCCGTCGCCAAAACCGGCGCCGCCGATGAGGCGCGTCAGATGCCCGAATGGGATCTGAGCGATCTTTACCCGGCGACCGATTGTCCTCAGCTGGAAGCCGACCTGCAGGCAGCCGAAACCCTGGCCAGGAGCTTTCACTCCCGTTTCCAGGGCAAACTCGCGGCGATGAGCGGCGCCGAGGTGGGGGCGGCGATTGCCGAATACGAAAAACTGACGGAAATGTTTTATCGCATCCTCAGTTTCGCCCAGTTGCGCTATTCGGCCGATGTCTCCGATCCCGAGCGCGGGCGGTTCTACCAGGGCATGCAGGAACGGGTTACCCTGATTTCCGCCGAGACTCTGTTTTTCACCCTGGAGACCAACCGCTTCGACGATACCGACCTGGTCGAGAAGCTGAAATCGCCGGCGATGGCCCATTACCGGTCATGGCTGCGTGATCTCAGGGTGTTCCGCGACCACCAGCTGTCAGACGACATGGAGCGTCTGCTGCATGAGCGCGAGGTGGCCGGGCGCGCCGCCTGGGTCCGTCTGTTTGACGAAACCATGGCCGAGCTGCGGTTTCCGGTGGCCGGCAAGAAGCTGACCTCGGCGGAGGCCCTCAACCTGCTGAGCGACCGCAACCCGGAAAGGCGCAAGGCGGCGGCCAAATCGGTGGGCGCCGTGCTGGCGCAGAACATCCGCCTGTTTTCCCTGATCACCAATACCCTGATCAAGGAAAAGGAAATCGACGACAAATGGCGGAACTATCCCCAGCCGACGTCGTTCCGCAACCTCGCCAACCAGGTCGAGGATCATGTGGTCGACGCCCTGGCGGCGTCGGTCAGCGAGGTCTACGGCGACATCAGTCATCGCTATTACGCAATGAAGGCCAAGTGGTTCGGGGTCGCCCAACTGAACTACTGGGACCGCAACGCGCCGCTGCCCGATGACCAGGACCGGCGTTTCAGCTGGGCCGAGGCCCGCGATCTGGTGCTCGGCGCCTATGGCGCCTTCTCACCCCGGCTGGCAGAGATCGGTCGACGGTTTTTCGACAATCGCTGGATCGATGCGCCGCCCAGGCCGGGCAAGTCGCCCGGCGCCTTCGCCCATCCGACGGTGCCGTCGGTTCACCCCTATCTTCTGCTCAATTTCATGGGCAAGGCGCGCGACGTCATGACCCTGGCCCATGAACTGGGCCATGGCGTGCATCAGGTTCTGGCCTCGGATCGCGGGCAGCTGCTGGCCGACACGCCCCTGACGCTGGCCGAAACGGCGTCGGTGTTCGGCGAAATGCTGACCTTTCGCGCCCTGCTGGACGGCGAGAAATCGCCCAAGCGCCGACGCCTGCTGCTGGCCTCCAAGGTCGAGGACATGATCAACACCGTGGTCCGGCAGGTCGCCTTTTACCAGTTTGAGAAACTCATTCACCAGGAGCGGCGGTCAGGCGAACTTTCGGCCGAACGCATCGGCGAAATCTGGCTCGAGGTGCAGGGCCGGAGCCTCGGGCCGGCGCTGCGCCTGGATGATGAATACAAACATTTCTGGGCCTATATTCCGCATTTCGTGCACACGCCGTTCTATGTTTATGCCTATGCCTTTGGTGATTGCCTGGTGAACTCCCTATATGACGTTTATCAGAAGGGGGCGGCCGGTTTCGAAGCGAAATACATCGATATGCTGAAAGCCGGAGGAACCCTGCGGCATCAGGAGCTGCTGGCCCCCTTCGACCTTGATGCCGGCGATCCGGCCTTCTGGCGCCGCGGGCTGGATGTGGTCATCGGCTTCATCGACGAACTGGAGGCCTATGAGTGAATAGCGGTCTGACCGATGCCCGGCGATAGTCCCGAGCGCAACCGTCTGTCGGGCCGGGTGAAGCGCTATGCCCAGGTGTCGTCGGCGGTCGGCGGGCTGGCGGCGCGGATGGCCGGCGACCGGATGCTCGGCCGGGCGGGCGATTCGCAAAAGATGGCCAGCAGTCTCAAGCTGGCCTTGGGCGGTCTCAAGGGGCCGTTGATGAAGGTGGCGCAGATCCTGTCCACCATTCCCGATGCCATTCCCCGCGAATATGCCCGCGAACTGGCTCATCTGCAGGCCAATGCGCCGCAGATGGGCTGGCCCTTCGTCAAGCGGCGGATGGCCAGCGAGTTGGGCGTCGACTGGCAGGGCCGCTTCGCCTCCTTCGAACATGAGGCGGCGGCGGCGGCGTCGCTGGGCCAGGTGCATCGCGCCGTCGGCCATGACGGCCGCCGTCTGGCCTGCAAGCTGCAGTATCCCGAGATGGCATCGGTGGTCGAAGCCGATCTCAAACAGTTGAAGATAATCATCGCCCTGTATCGCAGCTACGACCGCGCCATCGATCCCAGCGAGGTCCATGCCGAGCTCGGCGAACGCCTGCGCGAGGAGCTGGACTATGCCCGGGAGGGTCGGCAGATGCGGCTTTATACGCAAATGCTGGCCAATGAAGGCGGTGTCCATGTTCCCGGGGTGGTCGACGCCTTGTCGACCAGGCGCCTGCTGACCATGGACTGGCTGGACGGCCAAAGGATCACCGCCTTTGTCGACGAGCCTCTCGATCTGCGCAATGCCGTCGCCTACAACATGTTCCGCGCCTGGTACGTGCCCTTCTATTTCTACGGCGTGATCCATGGCGACCCGCATCTGGGCAATTACACGGTACGCGACGACCACGGGATCAACCTGCTTGATTTCGGCTGCATCCGGGTATTCCCGCCGAGTTTCGTGGCCGGCGTCATCGATCTTTACCATGCCCTGGACCGCGATGATCCCGAACTGGCGGTGCATGCCTATGAGAGCTGGGGATTTAGCGGTCTGAGCAAGGAGATGATCGGCATCCTCAATATCTGGGCCGGCTTCCTTTACGGACCGTTGCTGGACAACCGGACACGCCGGATCCAGGAAGACGACGGCGCCATCTATGGCCGCGACGTCGCCGAAAAGGTGCATGCGGAACTGCGTCGTGTCGGCGGTGTCAAGCCGCCGCGGGAATTCGTCCTGGTGGATCGCGCGGCGGTGGGCCTGGGTTCGGTTTTCCTGCGGCTCAGGGCGGAAATCAATTGGCATACGTTATTTCATGATCTGATCCGCGACTTTGACGCGGAGGCGCTGGCCGCCAGGCAAAAAGCGGCTTTGCTGTCGGTTGGACTGTTGTCTCCAAAAGTATAACTTCAGGGTGGCCAATCGAAGCTTGGCGCATTATCTTTGCGGCGGCGCCGCGGCCGCCTGTCGGCGGTGGCTGTCCGCTGTGGCCTGAAAGCCGTGCCCTTGCTGCGGGGGCGACCGGTAACCCTAAGTTTGTGAGAAAGAAATGGCTCTGATCATCGGAATTCCGAAAGAGACATATCCGGAGGAGAAGCGCGTTGCCAGCGTTCCGGACGTTGTCGAGAAGCTGATCAAATTGGGTTTCGAAGTCGCGGTCGAAAGTGGTGCCGGCAATGGCGCCAACTTTTTTGACGACGCCTATGTGGCGGCCGGAGCCAAAGTCATCGCCAATACCGCCGAGTTGTGGTCGATGTCCAACATCGTCTTCAAGGTTCGCGCGCCCAGCACCGACGAAGTGTCCCTGCTGAAGGAAGGGACGACCCTGGTCAGCTTCGTCTGGCCGGCGCAGAACGCCGGGCTGATGGAGCAGCTGGCGGCACGCAAGGTGACGGTGCTGGCCATGGACTCGGTGCCGCGCATGTCGCGGGCGCAGAAGATGGACGCCCTGTCGTCGATGGGCAATATCGCCGGTTACCGGGCCGTCATCGAGGCGGCGCACCATTTCGGCCGCTTCTTCACCGGCCAGATCACCGCCGCGGGCAAGGTGCCGCCGGCCAAGGTCTTCATCATCGGCGCCGGCGTTGCCGGCCTGGCGGCCATCGGCGCCGCCGTTGGCCTTGGTGCCATCGTGCGGGCCAATGACACCCGCCCAGAGGTCGGCGATCAGGTGAAGTCGATGGGCGGTGAATTCGTTCCCGTCGACTATGAAGAGGAAGGCACCGGCGTCGGCGGTTACGCCAAGGTGATGAGCGAGGGCTTCCAGAAGGCCCAGTTGGCGACCTTCGCCAAGCAGGCCAAAGAGGTCGACATCATCATCACCACCGCGCTGATTCCCGGCAAGCCGGCGCCGAAGCTGATCACCGCCGAGATGGTGCGCTCGATGCGCCCGGGCAGCGTGATCGTCGATCTGGCGGCCGAGCAGGGCGGCAACTGCGAACTCACCAAACCCGGCAAGGTGGTGGTGAAGGATGGCGTGACCATCATCGGCTACACCGACCTGCCGAGCCGCCTGTCCAAACAGTCATCGACGCTTTATGCCACCAACCTGCTGCGGCTGATGGAAGAGCTGTGCAAGGCCAAGGACGGCACCATCGACGTCAACATGGACGATGAGGTGATCCGCGGCGCCACCGTCATCAAGGACGGCACGGTGACCTGGCCGCCGCCGGCCCCCAAGCTGTCGGCGGCGCCGCCGCAGGCAGCCAAGCCGGCCGCCCCGCCGCCGGAAAAGAAGTCCTCCCACGGGCACGGCGCCTCGGCGCCGATGCCGGCCAAGAAGCTGGCCACCGTCTTCGGCGCCGGCGCGCTGTTGTTCCTGCTTATCGGTGCCAACGCCCCGGCGGCGTTTCTCAGCCATTTCACCGTCTTCGTGCTGGCCTGCTTCGTCGGCTACATGGTGGTGTGGAATGTCACCCCCGCCCTGCATACGCCGCTGATGAGCGTCACCAATGCGATTTCCAGCATCATCGCCATCGGCGCCCTGGTGCAGATTTCGCCGCCTCTCGCCGAAGGGGTCGAACGGCCGGGTGGCTGGATCAGTCTGCTTGCCTTTGTCGGCATCGTACTGACCGCCATCAACATGTTCGGCGGCTTCGCTGTCACCCGTCGCATGTTGGCGATGTTCCGGAAGTAATGGAGAACGGACAATGTCGGAAAGTCTAGCCACCGTCTCCTACGTCGGAGCAACCATCCTCTTCATCCTCAGCCTCGGCGGCCTGTCCAACCCGGAATCCTCCCGGCGCGGCAACCTCTACGGCATCATCGGCATGGCCATCGCGGTGGTCGCCACGGTCTTCGGTCCCAGGGTCAGCGGCGGCCTGCCGTTCATCATCGTCGCCATGGCGATCGGTGGCAGCATCGGCCTCTATGCGGCGCGCAAGGTGCAGATGACCCAGATGCCCGAGCTGGTCGCCCTGATGCACAGCCTGGTCGGTTTCGCCGCCTGTACCGTCGGCTATGCCACCTATATCGATACCTCGATCCAGTTCAACGGCGCCGAAAAGTCGATCCATGAGCTGGAGATCTATGTCGGCGTGCTGATCGGTGCCATCACCTTCTCGGGATCGGTGATCGCCTTCGGCAAGCTGTCCGGCAAGGTCAGCGGCAAGCCGTTGCTGCTGCCCGGCCGCCACTGGATCAATCTCGCCGGCCTGCTTATCGTCATCTGGTTCGGCGGCAGCTTCATGCATGCCGAAGCCGGCTCCGGCACCTTCGCCCTGGTGGTGATGACGATGATCGCCCTGGCCTTCGGCGTCCATATGGTGATGGCCATCGGCGGCGCCGACATGCCGGTGGTGGTGTCGATGCTGAACAGCTATTCCGGCTGGGCGGCGGCGGCCACCGGCTTCATGCTGTCCAACGATCTGCTGATCGTCACCGGCGCCCTGGTCGGCTCCTCGGGCGCCATCCTGTCCTACATCATGTGCCGGGCGATGAACCGCAATTTCATCAGTGTCATCGCCGGCGGCTTCGGCACCGGTGGCGGCACGGTGGCGGCGGCGGGCGAACAGCCGGCCGGCGAGGTATCGCCGATCAGCGCCGTGGAAACCGCCGAACTGCTGCGCGAGTCGAAGAGCGTCATCATCGTTCCCGGCTACGGCATGGCGGTCGCCCAGGCCCAGCATACGGTCTACGAGATCACCCGCCATCTGCGGGAGAAGGGGGTGACCGTGCGCTTCGGCATCCATCCGGTGGCCGGGCGCATGCCGGGCCATATGAACGTGCTGCTGGCCGAGGCCAAGGTGCCCTATGACATCGTCATGGAAATGGACGAAATCAACGACGATTTCCCCGCCACCGACGTCGCCATGGTCATCGGCGCCAACGACATCGTCAACCCGGCGGCGCAGGACGACCCCAACAGCCCGATCGCCGGCATGCCGGTCCTCGAGGTGTGGAAGGCCAAGACCTCCATCGTCATGAAGCGGTCCATGGCCTCGGGCTATGCCGGCGTCGACAATCCGCTGTTCTATAAGGAGAACAACCGGATGCTGTTCGGCGATGCGAAGAAGATGCTGGACGAGGTGCTGACCGCCCTCAAGATGTAACAGTCTGTTCCGGCTCTGACGGATGGTGTTCAAGCCATCCGTCAGCGGCGGGGCCGGCGCCACTCCAGGGGCCGGGGATTCATCCCAACACGATTGCGCTGAGCGCTAAGCCGCGGCGCGGTCGGCCATCACCCGTTCGACCGCCGCCGCCAGGTCCGAAGGCGTTACCGGCTTGAGCAGCAGGCCGGCCGGCTTGAGAGCGCGAATGCGGTGCAGGGTTTGCGGATCGGATGATCCGCTGACGAAAATGATCGGCAGATCGCTCTGGGACTGGATGCGCCGCGCCGCTTCGACCCCGTCCATATCCCCTTTGAGGCGGACATCCATCAGGATCAGATCCAGCGGACTGCGCAGAAAACTGTCGAGGGCCTGGCTGCCGGTGGTGGCAACCGCCGCCACTTCATGGCCCCGGGATTCGAGATACAGTCTCATGCCCAGGGCGACCAGGGAATCATCTTCAACGATGATGATACGCGCCATGCGAAATCCATTCAGTCCATTGTGGCGACGCTCCACAGTTGGCCAATAGGTGGCCCAAGGAACAGAGCAAATCGGAGGTAGTATCCCTTTTGGGAGGCCCGCCGACATTTTCAGGCGCTATCCTCTGCCGCATGCTTTCGAAGATTCGTGCGCTTCTGCCGCTGGTCATCATGTCGGGCGTCGCAGCCATGGCGATGCTGGTGATCCTGTGGGAAAGCATCGCCCGCCGGGATGCCGTCTGGCTGCTGCTGGGAGCGCTGAGTTGCGCCGGGATCGGTTGCCTGGGTGTGGTGGCCGTCGCCCGCAGCGCTGCTGAGAATCGGGCCCAATGGCGCTTTGCCGAGGCGGTGCGGGGTTTGGAGAGGTTGCTGGAGGAAAAGGATGCCTTGCTGGGCGAGATTAACCATCGGGTGAACAATAATTTGCAGATGGTGGTCACCCTGCTGCATCTGGAGGCGGCCGAGACGGGAGAGCCGATGTTGAGTGGCCAGCTCGAGGGAATGGCGCGGCGCCTGGCGCTGATCGGCGGCATCCATGGACGGATTTATGCCGCCGAAAGCCTTGCCCGGCTGAATATCGGTGCCTGTCTGGCCGAGCATTGCCGGTCGATCGAGGTCGATTGGCATGGCGAAGACCTGCGTTGCTCCCTCGAGACCGCATTGCCGCTGGCGCTGATTGCCGACCAGTTGCTGGGGCGCGGCCGACAGGCCAGGGAGTTGCACCTGGAGCGGCAGGAAGACGAGGTGATGTTGTGGGTACGGGAAAAGGCCGCCGGAGACAACGTTCCGCAGCGTCAGACTCTATTGCGGCTGCTGGCCCAACAGATCGGGGCCAGGTTTGATGGGACCGCGGTACGGATTCCGGGAG